>NZ_GL882800.1:14622-22073 GCF_000195655.1 Klebsiella sp. MS 92-3 | reverse complement strand
CCCCCCGTTTTTTTTTCTACAATACCTCTTGTTGTTGTGTAAAATAAGTAAATCATTACTTATCAATGAGAGACTCAATGAACGAACTATTCGAAAACGGCCTTTTGACCGACTCATCCTACGCCTGCGTTCTCGCGGAAGCCGCCTCCTCCGGCATTAAGTCAGACAATCGCACTGGAACCCCCACTATTGGAACCTGCTATGTGAATTCGCAGTATCCGCTCTGGGGCGCTGCCGTTCCGCTTATCTCCTCCAAAGCCGTAAATCTGAAGCCCCTACTTGTAGAGCTTGAGTGGTATTTGAAAGGAACCGGCGACGTTGCGTTTCTCCGTGAGCATGACGTCAAAATCTGGGAAGCCTGGACGCGCGAGGATGGGACATTAGGCCCGGTATATGGCAAGCAATGGCGTCGCTGGAACGATACCCGGATCGTCGATCGATATGACTTTGTAAAAAACTACCAGAGTTATCTATACCGTGGATACAAAACTGAAGGCTACATCGGAGTCGAAGAAGATCGCGTTGTTCTGTCTCGTGAAATTGACCAGCTACAGCGCATTGTAGACAAGCTACGACGCGACCCGACTGATCGCCGCATAATGATGAGTGCGTGGAATGTTGGGGAACTCGAAGACATGGCGCTGCCCCCCTGCCACTTCATGTATCACGTTTGGAGCCGCGAACTCGGCTTTGAAGAGCGTCTACGCCAGGCAAATGCCATCGGTGAAGTACACGCCAAGTATCTACACGAGTCACGCTATACGGCCCTGCTGGCTGAGATCGCGCGTTGTGGCGAAGCCAGTGAGGAAATGCTGGACTCATTGAACATCCCACGCCGTGCGCTCTGTTCTGCAATGATTCAGCGCAGCGTCGATGTATTCGTGGGTATGCCATTCAATATCGCCGGCTACGGCATCCTGACGTCTCTGATTGCTCAGGTCACTAACCACATGCCGATGATGTTCTCTCACTTCGGTTTGGACGTTCACGTCTACGAAAACCACATGAGCGGTGTTAACGAGATGATGGATCGTGACATCCCGGAAAATTCAGATCCGGTCGTCATTTTCCCCGAGTCGTGGAAAGAGATTGATGACTTCCGCTGGCAGGACGTTCGCATCGAAGGTTACGCGCCGCATCCGTGGATCAAAGTGCCGGTGGCTGTTTGATATGGCTAAGGGAATGTTTGCGCTCGTGGAGCTGGATGACGTAGTCGCAGACAGCAGACATCGGGCCTCCGTCGACATTGAAAAAGACCGCATCGACATGATGGCCGGTGACGAGCTGATTTACCCAACGAGCAGGATGCTGAAAGGCTTTTATCGCTCGGGCATTGAAATCGTGCTGGTCACAACCAAACGACTTTTGAAAGAAGAGCGGGAAGTCACCAGAGCGTGGCTTTCCGCTCACGGCGTCGCCTACGACTATCTGGTTCAGGCCGAGAGCGTGGAGCATCTGACGCGATGGATCAAAGACAATCAGCGGGAAAATATTTTGGTCATGGCGATTTGTGCTGGCAACAAGCTAATCAGCATGGCGAATAACCACCCGCACAAACCTCATATTTACCAGGTTCAACGATGAGAATGATAGCGGCCGTTGGCCGAAATTTTGAAATAGGCAGAGGAAATGATCTGCCTTGGAAATGCTCAGCAGATTTGCGTCTCTTCAGAGAGCTGACGCACGGATTCACCGTGATCATGGGGAGAAAAACGGCTCAGAGCCTTGGAAAACCTCTACCCGGTCGACGCAATGTCATGTTGACGCGTTCACAAGGTATTGAAGTTCCGCAAGGCATCCAGAGCGCCTCAGTCGAACGCTGTTTACGCGAGTTCCCCAATGCCTGGGTTATCGGTGGATCTGCTGTGTACGAGGCGATGCTGTCACATGTTACGGAAGTCTGGCTAAGCCACATCAATGTCGAAGTGCCGGACGCTGATGCTTTCTTCCCCTTTGAAGCGATGCGTCAGATGGGGTTTGAAGCGGTTGACGTGGTAAATGAATTTATTGGTGATGACAATTCGCCGTCGTTTAAACAAATTGTTTACAGGAAGATGAAATGAAAATTGGTCTATGCGGTGCTCAGGGGACGGGCAAAACGACGCTGGCGAAAGCATACAGTGAAGCATCCGGCATTCCGTACCTTGACGCCAAAGTCGGGGATTATCTCAGCGATATTGGCGTCGATTTATCACGAGATGATATGCCTGTTGTTGAGCGCATGAAGGTACAGCTAATGGTGGCCGGCCACATCGCGAGTATTACGGAAGCGCCAGGTCTGCACAAGACCGGGTTTATCATAGATCGCACGCCGATCGACGTCATGGCGTATACCCACGACATTGCAGCCAAACACTACAAAAACGATGAAGTGCTGGAATTATATGCCCAGACTCACATGGTCTGCCTGGATGCGGCTGCGATGAATTTCAATCTGTGCCTCATGCTACGCCCCGGCGTCCAACTTTCCCCACAAGACCATTGTCGAAAGCAGAGAGCCTCGCTGCAGCCGTTCTACGTTAACCACATCAATATGCTCATGGCTTCGATGATCCTGTCATTCTCGCAAAAGGTGATTGGCGATGGTTTATCCCGGTTTGCGTTTATGCGGGACGATGTCATTGATCTGGAACTCCGTGTTAGTGCTCTGGATGAAATCGTCGGGAGCATTGCTTCAAATTCTGTTATGAAGTGCGAGCCTTGTCATTGATGTTGAACCCCTGATCTCATGAGTCAGAATAATAAAAAAAACAGAGGAAAACACATGTATAGCGCAGCCGAAGAGCTTGATAGAAAAGTCTCAGAAACCCTTGTGGACATTATCAAAAAACAGACTGGTGGATTGATGACGACGAATGAAGCGAAGGCGGCGATTCATTCGGTGTTCTGCTCTGTCATGGGTCTGGTTGGGGTCGATGTTGCTGAGCTTCTTGAAGAGGCGATGAATACGATAGAGAAGGAGCGACCTTCGCCGTTTCCGCTCTATATGAAAACCGCCAATGGTGCGTACATCACCGTATCACCAGACACTTCAGCAAGAAAGGTCACTGTAAAAATTATGGCGAGCGAGTACCGCACAATGGATTATGAGTGCGACAGCGCGGCCGGAACGATTAAAAAGGCACTGGAAGTGGCACAGCTGCTTACCAAACAGGGCGCGAAACGACTATGACAGTTGCAACAGGTATAGATATAGAGACAACAGGTCTTGACGTCTACTCGGGACATAAAATTATTGAGATCGCTCTCGTTTCATATGAGCTGGAGACCTCGCGGAAGATTAACGAAGTATCGCTGCGGTTCAATCCAAGACGGAATATAGATGCGAAGGCACAGGCGGTTCATCACATCTCACTTGAGATGTTGGCGGATTGCCCGCTATTCGAAGACAAGGCCGCTTCGCTGGCTAAAGCACTAGCCGCGGCGGACGTATGGGTTGCTCACAACGGTCGGCAATTCGATATTCCATTTATCACCAAGCAAATGAGAGATTGCGGCGTAGAATTAATTCAGCGACCTCTGATCGATACCATGGATGCGCGGTGGGCGTGTGAAAGTGGGAAGATCCCACGATTGCAGGAGCTGGCCGTTGCCATGGGGTTCGTTTATGACGAAGAAAAGGCGCATGGGGCGCTATACGATACAGACTTAATGATGCAGTGCTTCATTAAGGCCAGAAATGACTACGGATTTTTCCCCATACCCGCCTGACACCCACCACAAAGCCGCCTCCTGGCGGCTTTTATTATGCCTCAAAACAAATTGTTTACCTGTTTCATTCACTTCTCTGCCTGATGACACATGTCAAAATAGCTTCATCAAAACGATTATCACAAAGGAAAAACACATGAGCGCTACAAATTCAACCGCGAAAGAAAGCAGCAACGCTGATCTGATTGCAATGCTATCCGAACTGGACGGCCTTTCATCCATCGAAGAGCCAGATGTTTTGAAAGAAGAGGTTGTTGAAGTGAAGAAGTCACCAACCTACACAACTGATGATCTGTTCAGCGAACTCTTGCCGCTAGTCTCAGCTGAAAAGCCCGTCAGAAGTGAAGAAGAGGCAATAAAAGAGCTTCTGAGTAACATTGATGATGAAATTAAGCCGATTGAGAAACCGATAGAAGTGGTTGAAGCGCCGGCTGAAGCACCGGTTGAAGCGCCGGCTGAAGTGCCGGTAGTTGAAGAGCAGGCATCGGAAACAAGGTCAGAGCCTGAAAAGCCGAAACGCTCACCATCTTCAACAGGCGCTCGCAAAAAACGGTTCTCGATGGATCAGCTTTCTGACGAAGTCATGGCTGAGCTAGGTTTTGAGCGCAAAGCCTTCATGGATGGATATAATACCTGTCCGATAAAAGCGATGGACAAGATTCAGAACGTCATGGCCTGGAGCCAGGGGCTGGCTGAGCTTAGCGTATATACCCAGATATCGGTCACTCACCTAATTAACACAGGTGCCAGCGATACGGCAGGATTCCGTCTGGCTATGATGAGTAACCCAACTAAACCATACCCCTCATCGACCGCATCAGCGCAGGCGGGACAGATGATGAGCATCCTTCCGGTATTGGGGATGGCGATCAAAGATGGCAAAACGCTCACGTTGAATGAAGATTCCCCGCTGGTTAAGAAGTTCAAAAACGAGGCGATGTAATGGATATCAAGCGGCTTTTCCAGATGAAAAGACCATGCCCTGACTGCCCTTTCCTGAAGGACGGAGGTATAGAGCTTCATGAGGGACGTCTGGAACAGATTAAAAATGACTTACTGGTAGACGATCAGAGACCGTTTCAGTGCCACAAAACAACCTACTCAACAGGCGGAAGATATGACGACGACGGGGATCGATATCTACCGTCAGGAAAGGAGGCGTACTGCGCCGGCGCCATGGCTTTTCTCTACGCCAACAGACGAATGAATGTGCCAATGAGATTGGGCTTGATATACGGCGCACTGGATATCGCCGATTTAGAAGCCACCGTCCCACTTATCGACACCAGCATGTGAGACGAAGCAGGAAAGCCCCTCGTGGGCTTTTTCCTTGAAGATAATCATCGCATCATCCATCGCTAAAAAACGCGATCCCGAGCGTTACAGAGCAGATCTCGACACATCCTCTTGTTAGTTACAGTCAACACTGTAAAATAAGTAAACATTTACCTACTTACGGGGGCGTATGAACGGTTCTCAGAAAATCAAAAACAGAGAGCGAGACGGTAGTCTTCGAGACCTCTGGAGAACACCTATATGGCTGTTTAAAGCTATTGAGGCGTATCTCGGCATGAAGTTTCAGGTCGACGTCGCGTGCAATAAAGACAATGCGCTCCTGCCTGATTTTATAGGCGTTGAACGTGATGCGTTAAAGTCCAGTTGGGGTTCGCCTGGCACGACCGCGTTTCTCAATCCGCCCTACTCCAAAATCAAACCATGGATTGACGCCGCGACGCGTGAACAGGCCAACGGAGTGACAACTGTCATGCTCGTTCCTCAGTCCCTCGACACTCAGTGGTATCTGGATGTGAAACGCAGTGCGAACCAGACTGTGCTGATTGTGGGCGGGCGCGTGGCGTTCATGGAGCCAGACACTAATCTGGGACTGGTTGAAGTCAGAGAGAACACTGGAGGCAGCATGTTGCTCGTCTTCCGTGGGTTCTGTGGTGCTGCTGGACACCAGACGACAGAGATCGACATAGGCGTTATGAAGTCGCTGGGTGGGTATGATCCGCTGACGGCGAAGAGGAAGCCTCGAAAGAAGCCTGTTAAGAAACCTCTTCACCCCATTATGTTTTAAAGACTTTAAAAGATATTAAATATATATAGGAGCCAGGCTTATTTAAGAGATTCAGGCACTTACGTGCCTTAATCTCTGTTTTTCTGGAGTCTATTTTTTTCACTCACCTCAAACTACAGCTTTGTAGCCGGTTTACTGGCTTTAAGCTGGTTTTAAGCTAACGAAAGGATCACTGCATGACTTACGAAACAAATATCGTCGCCTTGGCGGAAAACGAATTTCTGGAAAACACTCGCAGACTGATGGAGAAGCGAGATACGGCGTTTAGTCTCTATCAATGGGTTGTGGATAGTCTGCGCGAAGGTAAACATGTCGATGAGATCGGGATGCTGGTTGGCGACCTGATTAACTCGAACTTTGCACTTGAGGTGCAGCTCAAGGGTCGTTCTGAGGCTCGATGATAAGTAATTATTTACTTATAAATATC
This sequence comes from Klebsiella sp. MS 92-3, assembly GCF_000195655.1. Lineage (NCBI taxonomy): Bacteria > Pseudomonadati > Pseudomonadota > Gammaproteobacteria > Enterobacterales > Enterobacteriaceae > Klebsiella > Klebsiella sp. MS 92-3. The sequence goes on along the minus strand of NZ_GL882800.1, from coordinate 15,855 downwards.
TGGCATGTATCATTGCTGGGCTACCAATGGTAGCCCAAATTTTTTAGCAGCCAAGCTAACACAAAATGGCAACGACACCAGTCTCTCGGTGAGAAACGGTCGGGACTGGTGGAGCAGTAAAGAACCTTGAGCAAGCGCTCTTGGGAAGGCCCAGACGGGATTTGTAGCATAGGGTCTGTATTGCCGGTGTGGACGCGAAGTGGTAACTCGCGTCGGTTGAGGGCAAAAGCTACAGGGCTGTGAGACAGGGGGAGCGACTTAGATACCTGACTCACAGAATAAAAGCTCAACCATTAAATTCTAAGAGGAACCTATACGAGTAAGCCCTTTCCACGAGAATGAAAGTGCTTACCAGTAGGGGGAGTTGCTGGACTTACGCCTAACTTTTTCGATTAAAAAGACACTGATTCGACCGAACCGTTAAACAATATGGGTCGAAGTTTTTTTAACGAAATCGTTAGGATAAGTATGTCCAGCAGCCCCTACCGAGAAGATTAAAAACATCAGCGAAACGGCGAAACAGAGAAGCGTAAGGCAACGAACTGGAAAGGCGAAATGGCGAAAAAACCAACAAAACAAAAAGGCATCAAATACAACCGGCAGAAACATATCTCTGACAAAAACATGGCGACAAAATTTGACCCGCGTTTGAAAGAGGTTGTTCTGTATACGGACGGATCATGCCTGAAGAACCCAGGCGGTGCTGGTGGAGTTGCGGCCATCGTTCGTTTTGGCGAACACTATAAAACAGTTCAAGAAGGTTTTCGCTCCACAACCAATAACCGCATGGAAATGCTCGCTGCGATCCGAGGGTTGGATCTACTTAATCAAAAATGCAACGTGACGATCTACACGGATAGCCAGTACCTAATTAATGGCATTTCGCTGTGGATTAAAGGTTGGAAAAAGCGCGGCTGGAAGCTGGCGAACGGTGAGCGGGTTAAAAATGTGGATCTCTGGCAGGAGCTGGATGCTGCGGTATCCGGTCATCGTGTCCGTTGGTGTTGGGTTAAAGGTCATGATGGAAACCCAGACAATGAGCTGTGCGACATGATGGCGCGATCGGCTGCTGAATCGCCAACGATGGTTGATCGTATTTACGAATCTATTTGTGCCTATAATTAATAAGTAAGTGTTTACTTATTGACTGGCGTGTTGTATCTTTGGTCTGCAAGGATGATAGCGCGGTTAGCGCTTGTCTCATGGAAGAGACGACCTGTAAGGGGGGGGGGG
>NZ_GL882800.1:0-14478 GCF_000195655.1 Klebsiella sp. MS 92-3 | reverse complement strand
CCGCCCGCAACTATTTTAAGGCTCCTGTTAAGAGGCTTTATGATTAATTACCTCTCCGATCTTCTTCGAAATAAGCGGTTTGAGCGAAATGTCATCTCAAATCTAAACTTCCTCGAAAGTCGTATCCAAAACCTCAATGAGCGAATCCGAGTGCTTGAAAGCACCGTAGTGTCACAAGCCAACACGATCACCTCTCTCACGAAGAGCAGTGATTCGACGCCGCGCCCCGACCCGTTCCCTGATAAAAACTTTGCCCATGGAAAATTACCAAAGAAAAAGACTACAGCCGCTGGCGCTTCTGGTTATCGGGCTGACTCTGTCACCTCTCGGCATCGCGCCAGTTACGCAGATGATGCAGCCGGCGCTCAGCAATTCACGGAAAACAGAAGCCAAGTCCACGAGGACAGCGCATCTGTCTCCAGACATCACGGCTCATCCCACCACCACCACCACCACGACTCCAGTTCCTGCTACAGCAGCCACGGGGACGTTGGAGGGTATGACTCTGGATGCTCCGATTCGTCGTCCGGGTCTTTTGACTGAGTCATTAGCCTGATATTTAAACCTAAAAACAAATTGTTTAACAGCATAAGAAAACAAAGGAAATCACATGTTTGGTATGTTTAAAAAGAAAGTCCGCAAAGCAGCCGTTGAAGTTAAGAAAATGGAGAACCGCGATGCTGTAGAAGCAACCGTATGGGGCGCTTATGCGATTGCTTATGCCGACGGCACCTGTGACGCAAAAGAAATCAGCGTTCTGGAAAAAACCATCTCCGCTCTGCCCTCTTTCTCCCCGTTTGCTGGCGAGATTGCCCAGATGAGCGCCAATATTCGCTCTCGCTACGAAGCATCCCCTCGCTCCGCAAACGCTGAAGCCATGCGCCAGCTGGCCGACGTTGCCGGTACAACCGATGCGGTCGACGTTTTATGTCTGTGCCTGGATATCGCTGATAACGACGGCATCGATGAGAAAGAAGAGGTGATGCTGAAGAAGATCGCTCAGGCGTTGCAGTTGTCGCTGGATCAGTATCTGTGATGGCTCGCGTCAGCATTGCGCTGGCGCTGCTGGTTTTGTCTGTGCTGGTGGATTTCACCAGCCGGATTCTGTCAGTGGCCGCGGACGGTGTTTTGGTCATAACAGGCATAACTCTATTACTGCCTGCTCTGATTAAAGGCGCCAAAACAAAGTAAGGAGCTTCGGCTCCTTTTTGCTGAAGAGAACGAATGAAAGAATTAATTATCAAAACTTCTACGCCATCTATGACGAGTGTCGAGATCGCCGCGCTGGTGGGCAGTCGTCACGACAGTGTGAAAAGAACCATCGAGCGACTGGTTAAATCAGGCGTAATCACTTCTCCACCATTGGTGGAAAAGCCCACGGCAGGCCGTCCGGTGGCGGTTTATGTGTTTTCTGGTGAAGAAGGAAAGCGTGACACCTATGTCGTCGTTGCGCAGCTAAGCCCAGAGTTTACTGGTCTACTCGTTGACCGCTGGCAGGAGCTGGAAAACGCTGCAAAAGAGCCGTCACTCCCGCGTACCTACAAAGAGGCGCTACTCCATCTGGTGGCCCAGGTAGAAGAGAACGAACGTCTGACTGAACAGAATGAAGCGCTGGATGAAGCGCTGAGCATCGCTCGCCCTAAAGCTATTCTCATGGATCGCTTAGCCGGAACGTCAGAGCAACTTTATGGTATCAACGAAGCTGGTCGCATTCTGGGTACGTCAGGGGCTGTTATGGCTTCCTGTATGGATATGGTTGGCAATGTCTTTGCTAAAAGAAAATACTCCACCACCCCGCGCCAGTTTGTGAAGCAATTCATTGATCGCGAATACGGCCGCAACGTAACCAGCACCGGCGGCGGTCACATCCAGGCGAAGTTTACGTTTAAGGGGCTTTGCTATGTCGCTCTCCACCTCGTAAAACGCGGGATCATCACCGTAGACACCATTCCGTATCGTCCATGCCGCGATAGCGTCGAAGCTGCCATGGCAATGAAAAAGTCAGCAGCCTGATTAAACATGGACTGGCGCCTTTCGAGTCAGTTCATAATTAACAGCATCAGAAAACAAATTGTTATCAAAACAAAAAGGAAAACACATGTGCATTCGCTGTGAAGTACGTAAAGCTAAAAAAGAACAAGTCCTGAGCCGTGCCAACGAAATTGCTGAGCTGGCCGTCTTATCAACTGGAGAAATCAACACCATCCATGATGCGCTGCGGGTGACTACTCATCTTGAAGAGTTGGGCCGTGACGGACTGCTTGAGCCGGCTAACTTGTTCCTGCTGATCGCCCACTTTGCCAACCACACCAAAGCGCTGGAGGCGGACAACAAGCGACTTCATGAGACTCTGAATTATATGACGATGAGCGAAAAAGCTGCGCCGACGGAAGGTAATAAAATGTCGAATGAAGAGGCGTTGCGTATCGTCGAAACCATCGTAAACACCTTTGAGCTTGCCCAGACGCGAGCAATGGACGGCGCTAATGCCCAGATCCGCGAACTGAAGAATCGCTTTGGCATTAATAAGTAAAAACAAGGCGCAGCGGGAAAACTGCGCCTTTTCTGGAGCATTCTATGAAAATACCGATCATTCTTTTAGCCGTTGCGTTGGCCGGCTGTAGCGCTCGACCTGTTAACACAATCAAGTTCCCGGATCGCGCGTATCAATACGGTGTCTATGGCACTGTTCATGTGCAATACGACGTCAACAAAGACGGCCGCATAGAAAATATCGTGGTCAACGGCGACGACGACGGCTTTTTTACAAAGCAGATCGTCAAAGACATGAAGCATTGGCGGCTTGAGAAAGGCCATCCGATGAAAGCCCAGAAGCTTACCGTAGCTTTCGAAAGAGATCGTGTTCGAGCTAAAGGTGGATTCCTTGAAAATTAAACTCCCCGGTCGTCACGGCGGCTGGCTATTAGTGGCGGAGACCCGAAAATGATTAATGGAAATGTAATTCGTCAGGCAAATGACGGCGGCAATACCTGGATAGATTGTTCAGAAGAAGCCTTCAAACGAGCGAAAGAAAACGGTACGCCGGTGCGAGAAGTTCATTTGAATGACGAATCCTTCCGTGCGGCATTTGATGTCTGGCAGGATAAGACGGATTGGGTTCAGAAAGACCGGCGTTTTGATGTGTTGAAGCCTTGGGGGTGGCATCGCGCCGATGTGCTGAAGGCATTTATTGAGCATCTGGAAGAAAGTAACGCTCAGGTCATCCAGTCACGCGACCACTACAAGCGCATGGCCGAGGAAGCGCTGAAATGCGCAGCAGGTTGCCAGGTGGAAGTGGTTTCTGCGCCAGGTGGAGAGCGAGTGATTAAAGAGCCTATGGCGAAACTACCGCCTCACATTTATCGTGAGCTGGTTTCTGAACTGACGCAGACCGCAAAGAAGCACTGCGGAACCGGCTCAATGAGAGAGGCACTGAGTTACGTGCTTTCTCGCTACGTAGAACCGGATCACTCGAAGAAATGAATAAGGGGCAAAAGCCCCTTTTTGTTAATACCCCTGGAAGTAGGCATAGGGGATTTTTAACCCCCCTCTTCCGCCAAATGATTGTGAGAAGTTTTTTTGATATTTTGACGTATACTTCACCTGGATTTCAGAGCCAGTCCATTTAATGAGAAGACCAGAATAACCTGTCGATTCACCATCGTCAGAAATATTGCCAGGCACCATGTTCATCAAAATCCACGGATTGAAGCCCGGAGAGAAAGACACTATCTGACTATCGACCGGCGAGTTTGCTGGTAGATCGATAAAGCCCCTGACGCGAGGCACACGACTGGCGCTTTTTGCACTCCATATCAGATCGCCGTTACCATTCATCACATCAAGATATCCGCTCTCAACGCCAAGGTTTCGAGTTGTCCTGATGATTTGCCCGCTTCCGTTCTGAAAGCTAAAGGCGCCAGGCATGGCGAAGGCACCGGCATTTAAACGAAACCAGTATAGGTAGCCTGGTACTGGCGTGTCTGCTGGTTTTAGAAAACCAAATGGGTATGACCCCCCGAACGGGTTGTCGATTTTGTAGTACCCGTTATCTGTCAGACCGTCGATGTTTCTAATGTCAGAAAAGAGCGTTGTCTTGTTGTCTGAGTCTATTTGCAGCGCACCTGCGTCGTTATAGACCTCAAATCCGTAACTCATATCTTATCCCTAAGCATATCGATATACTTCTACTGTGAAAGTCTGGGACGTGCCGTATCCAGACAGCGTAAATAAGGTAAATGCATTGTCGCTTACTGCGCAAAAAGCCTCGTTAAAGGTACTTCCGTAAGAACCGGCAACAATCACAGCGTAGGCATTGCCGGCGTTGATACCCGAAACGCCTTGAGTAACTGAATTGCCACCGCCTGTTCCCACATTGTAAGTCCCTATGTACCTGCAGTTATAATCACTGGTATCGACAACAAGGTTCCCATTTTCGTCCCAGCATTGAAGCCCGAATCCCATAGCTAAATCCTTTGCAATGACCCGGTTTCAGTTCCTAAATTTTACAACCTAATAAAATAACCAAACAACTTGTTTTCTGCCTTTTCGTACATGTGATAATAAGTGCAATAAGAAAACAATTGGGACAAGACATGATTTTCAGACAGCGTCACTATCTCTTTATCCGCGAGCACTACAAACACGACCGCTTCGAGGGGCGCAACGATGCCACTTGGGGGCGCGACTACTCTTATCGCGTGGCCCAGAGCGGTCTGGACTCACTAGCGAAGTATGGCTACAGCCTCATCTCGCAGCATGAATCGAAAACTGGCGAAGCGGTGTATTATGATCGCAACCTGAATATCCTGACCGGCGACCAGATTAAGGCCGCTCTCAGAGGGGAGTTAGCATGAGCTGGGTTTATTGTTCAAATTGTGGGGAAGGCATTGACGCGCCCACGCCATTGGAGGTGCTGGAGAATAGTTACCAGTGCCCTCATTGTGGGCATCTTGAAGACCCACAGATGACGATCGTCGATGTGGTGATCGGCTTGCTGGGGCGTATTGAGATTTTGGAAGCCAAGGTTGAAGGTGGTTCGAAATGAATATTGTTGAAAAGGCTCAAATATTCGCGGCCGGCGCCCATGCTGGCGTAGGTCAAAAGCGGAAGTATACCGGCGAGGACTACATTCACCACCCGGTTGCGGTTGCGGAGATTGTGCGGAAGCACGGCGGCACTGATGAAATGGTTGCGGCGGCGATGCTGCATGACACCATTGAAGATACTCAGGTGACGTTCGGCCACATCTTCAGTCTGTTTGGGGACCGCGTCGCCGAGATGGTCGATGCTCTGAGCAATAAAGCCAAGAAAGAAGACGGCAATCGTGAGACGCGCTTCTTCATTAACGTGAAAGCCCTGCGTGAGCGTCTGGACATGCAGAGCCGCGTCATTAAGTTGGCTGACCTGATCCACAACACTCAGTCTATAACCCGGTACGACAAGAAATTTGCAGCGCAGTACCTTGCTGAAAAGGCTTTTATGCTGCGTGTGCTGTTCACCGACGCTGAGATTGGTGTGTCGGGCGAAGAGATAGAGTCCAGAACCGGCGACCACCCTCTTTTGATTGAAGCGGAGAAGATGGTTGCCACGGCGCTTTCTCAGCTTCCCGACGAGCTATTCCTCAAATCAGATCGAATTAATGCCGAACTGATGGAGAGATGGGAGAAGACAGAAGCCTGATACTATCAGCCGAAGACCGCCGTCGCGGTCTTTTTCTTAATGCCTTAAACAATTTGTTTTTTGCCTTGTCTGGTGTGAAATAATATCAACAATAAGAAAACAAATTGTTTAGGAGTTAACTATGTCGACCGCCATTTCAATCATCAACAACACAGCTGGCGCCGTGGATTTCCGCAAGGAAATGAACGTCATTCATGACATCGTGGAGGAGTGCGAAAGCGAGATCGCCTTGATGAATCAGGTGCATGATTTCGTTTACTCCGGCTCGCGCGTGTCGATGATCAACCGCCTGCAGGAATTGAGCCGCAGACCGAACGATGAGAATCTCCGCAGCGTGCCGAAGTTGAGCGCAGTTGATTTGGATTTCGTAAAGCAAAACATCTGGGCGGAATACTGGCGCAAGGTTACTGATATGACCGGTGCTCTTCTCATCATGCCAGCTGAGCGCCGCGACCAGTGGCGTGCCCAGTTCACGCTAGGCGTCCAGAAGACCGTTAAAAAAGATTTTGGCGGATTTGAGCGCCGCGTTGACGAGTTCGTTGGCGTGCCAGAGTTCACGGCCGAAACAGTTATCCCGACGATGACCTCGCTACTGAATGACCGTCATAAGTATCTGGCTGAGCGCGTATATGGCTTGTTCAAGGCACTGAGTCCTACGCACAAAACCAACAAAACATACGGCTTCAGTGAAAAGCTGATCATCGCGAACTGCATTACCGATTTCTGGAACCGGAGCGTCTCGGTTAATTACCACAAGTCGGACATCATCGACGACCTGCGCGTACTACTGCACTTCTTTGCGCACAAAGAGTTTATCACCATCAATCCCTGCGCCGAGGCATTGTCAGCCGCATACAGAACGCATAACTGTGAAACCGGTGAATGGATGAACATCGACGGTAACTTACTGCGCGTGAAGATTTTCAAAAACGGTAACGCCCATTTTGAGATCCACCCCGACGTCGCCTGGAAGCTTAACGAGGTACTGGCACACAGTATGCCTGCAGCTATCCCGGCACCATGTCGAAAGGCACCAACAACAAAGGCGCCAAAAGAGTTCGGTTACATCCAGAAGACCGTATCTGAAAGAACCAGAGGTGTTATTCGCGATCGCCGCCATAGTAAAGACAATACGTGGTACTTCCCGGACTCGTCACTGCAAAAGGCTCAAATAGAAGACCTTGAGCGCACGCTGAGATTTATCGGTGGCGTGAAGGAGCGAGGCAGTTGGCTGTTCCCGTATGAGCCAACCGCAACATTCGACAGCATCGTGTCCATGGGCCTCATTCCAGAGGTTAAGTCACACCAGTTCTACCCAACACCGGCATCCATTGCTCAGTACGTCGCGCAGATCCTGAAATGCACGCCAACTGACCGAGTGCTGGAACCATCCGCGGGTCGTGGTGATTTGCTGGCATTCCTCAATGCGACGCCGGAGAACGTAACCTGCGTGGAAATATCGCCACTGTTTTGTGACATCCTGTCTGCAAAGGGGTACGACGTTCATAACAAAGACTTTATCGACTGGTCGAAGCAGCTGCCTTATGACTACGACAAGATCGCAATCAACCCACCGTATTCAGAAGGTCGAGCAAAAGAGCACACGCTCACGGCACTAAATCATCTCAGCGAAGATGGGATGATGGCGGCAGTCCTGCCAGCCGGGTACAAGCCGGAAGAATGGATAGGCAATCAGTTCGTTTGTGCTAAATCAGGCCGAGAGTTCTCAGGTGAGTTTGAGGACACCGGCATCACAGTCGCAGTATTCGTTTTCAAAAGAGCATAGAGGCGCAGATGATTGAGTTAACGCTGAAGGAGTACAACGCCATCCACACAGACTATCGGGGCGTATGGTCAACGGAGCGAACCGACTGGCCCGATTGGGATAAAGTCAGAAATCAGTATATGGGCAAGCGAACGCTCATGCGGGCCGGTGGTTTACTGATTGAAGATCTTCACTTTCGTATTGTTTAGAATGAAACGGCTTGTAAAAAATCCACTAATCAGAGACTGAAATGAAAATAAAAAATTTTGGCATCGTTGCAATACTTTTTCTGGCTTCAGGTTGTAATGATGTTGCCGTTAAACCATATGAGATGGTGCTCAACAAAACACCATCTCAGGTGGATATGGCAGGTTATACGATGGTTGATCAGGACGGGAAGACAACGGACAAACCAATCAAAGCCAAGGATCGGTTTTCTCAGTATCTATACGCACCATCAGAATACGTAGGCAAAGCCCTCAAGGAAGAGAAAGACGCAGATTTAGTCATCTTTGGCACATTAGACGGGAAAATTGCGTTCTCCATCGTCAATGTGAGTGTGAATGAGATGAAGACGGTGCAGGATGTGCTGAAGAGTAAATATGGCCCAGCGCTGGCGACTCGCGCTGGCGTGAGAGATCAAGCCGCTTTCGAGTCAAGTCCAGGCTTCTGCAAAGCGTACAATCCAGAAGCAGGGTTAGAACAGAACCACTGCCCTATGGACTATTACGAAATTTACGGCAATGTAGATGAGGCATATTTGCTGGTTAAGACTAAGAGCATCTACGCTAACGGCCCTGAGAAGTTGATAGTGGTAGGAATAACCAGAGACGCAAAAAACTACGAGGACAGCATTAAGTAATCACCTTAAACAATTTGTTTTCTACCTTTTCTGGTTTGTGATAATAACGCCAACCAGAAAAGGAGAACCCAACATGACCCCTTCCAACACATACCTGACAGTCAGCTTGACCCACCCAGAAAAAGTAACCTCAGAGAACCTCGCTGAACTTTACCGCGACTGGATGAACAACTACCTTTCCGTCTCCGCGTTCGCAGAGGATTACGGTATCACAGTGCCACAGGCGGAGATGACCATCGCAAAAGGGCGCATGGTTCACGAAGCAGCCGCCGAGTGGTTGAAAGAGTTCAACAAAGCCTAAAACAACTTGTTTTCTGCCTATAGCAAGTTGAGATAATAAAACCATTAAGAAAACAACAAAGAGAAAACACATGAGCCTGAATATTACTGAATCATACAAAGTCGCCGTTATCAGCACCGCCCACGTTACTCAAGCGGACTCCGAGATACTGCCTCAAATCAGTTTTGACCCACTGACAGATCGCGGTCTGAATTGGGTACACGGCACAGAGTACGGGTGGATTGTTCGTGCCGGTCTTCATGCTGGGACATGGAAGGAGTCTTTACGTGAAGCGGGGATCAGCTGGTCGGCGATCGAGAACATCGAGAAAGTCTTGGGCGCTGGTTTTGAGGTCGTGCATTTTGACTGCGACGCAGATACGATTGACGGCTTGCAAGTTTGGGATTGGTAACTATGCCTGAAGATGTAGTGAATGACTGTCTGGTCGAACTGGACAGGGAGATTACCCCGGAGATCATCGCCAAGATTGTACAGATGCTGCCGTCCGACATAACCCACCTCGCTGAAGAGTGGGGGTGGAACGACACTGAGGTTGGGGATAAGGTTTACACGTTCATCAAGTCGCACTAATGGAGATAGTAATGAAGAAAGTAGGCATTCTCGTTTTAGCACTTATGGCAAGTTTCGGTGCTTCAGCTAAACCTCTTACGGAAGCCGGTTTGAAAAAACATGCTGAGAACGTTTGTGGAATGAGAGATACATTGGATCTAAAAGTACCTTTCGATAACAAAGCTCCAACTGAGCCATTGAACACTGTAAACCGTGGTGTTGTTCATGCTGCCAGAGATGCTGCTCAAGTAAACAAAAAGGTCATTAACGGGAGTCTTTCTGACTGCCAGGACATCGTTGCAAAGCAATACAGTTCTGACGAGAAAAAATACGCCGCTGATTGACCTTTCACTGACGTAAACAGTCAACCTCTTGCAGTTTCTATAAGGAGAGGTTGATCATCACTTTCCCACCTAATCAACCACTCACCAACCCGCCACACCGCTATAAACAAGGCAATAACACGCATAAGAAAACAACTTGTTTGCAGATCAACGTAACGTCAAACCAAAACTACTTTTTTCCCTCATTTTTTGACATTTCGCCATCATTACTCTTACACCGCCAGAATCCCCACCAGAACGCACAGGTTTCTATTAAACAGGAAAAGTCACACCAACACCCAATCACAAAACAGTATCGCTTAAAACGCGTTTGAGAGCGTTTGAGAGGATAAGCCAATCAGCTCGAAAATCGAGAGAAGAACCACCAACAACACATTCAGGCAAAACCTTCCATCATAACCGAAAGAGCGGAACCGGCATACCACCAACCAAAGGAAGCGAGGCTCAAAAATTCCCAAGAACACCACTCGACTTATCACAGGCATTGGGACGCCCGCCAAACCCCAACAGGCACGAAAACACCATCCAGCTTTCCCCAGGCACACGAGAGAAACGATGAAGAGATAATCCCATACCTGCCATCTCTCGATAGCAGAGCAACCTCAAATCCCCGGAATTGCGGAAAGCAGACAGGACAAGGCTTAAAGCTACATTCACCCAGATAACAACTTGTTTAAGCGCACAAGAAAACAAACAGTCGGCTACCTGCCATCTCCCAGAACAAAACGACGAAACAATCACTTCGCCTATATGCCATCACCCAAGGTAGAACGAATCCCGGATAAGAGAACAACCCAGAAGAAAACCACCAGGAAAGAACAGCCACATCACAGGAAGCGATAGAAGGAAATCCCGTAGAGAAGAACACTCCCGGATACACACTCACCATAGGAACGATAGAGAAGGTCAGAAGAAATTTGGGAAGATACCCAGAACAGTTTGGGAACAGGAAAGGGACAGTTTGGGAAGGTAGCGTTAAGAGAGTTCTGGGGTATTGGGATTAAGGCGTTATAGGGGGAAGAGGTTTGGGCGTTTAGGCGTTTGTGTAAGTAGGGTCAGGAAAAAGGTCGCGCTTCCGTTTTCGTAGAAATTCAAGCTGTAATTTCCCAGCCCTGCAAAAACGTTGGCGCCGCGCAAACTCCCTACGGTGCGAAACGTTGCTCGGTTGCCTTTGGCCGCGGTAAAACGGGAAACGGCCAGGTACAGCCTTCGGTCGGGAAACGGGAACGGCTGTATACCGAAACGGTTCGGGGAACGGGGAGGTTGCCGTATAGACGAGGCTGCTTGATGAAAGGTCAACCGAGCGGTCGCGGGAGTTGGGCGGCTGGTGGCATGAGGCGACCCAGGCATAGGTCCGTATAAATACGGCCATACCACCAGCCAGATTCATTCTGTCAGGAAAACGACGGGCGTCAATAACTTCCGTCCGGCCATTTTATCGTGCTTCCCTTTCTAATGTGCTTTTTCACCTGTGTGTTATTGCGATAATAACCAGCATAAGAAAACAACGGAGTAAAGCACATGTACAAGCATTTAAATATCAGCATCACACTTCAAGGCGTGGACACTGATGAGATTTCTTTGGATGACGTTATTCGCTCTGAGGATGTAGCGGGGCGCATTGGTTCACTGATTGGCGAAGGATATCGCGAAGGCTCGTTTGACTTCTCCATCTCTGACGAACCACTGTCAGTGGCCTGGAATTGCACCACGACGGAGACGCCGGAATGAGTTTGGAAATTAAACCCCTGCTGGAGCCAACGAAGGCTGTGATGGGCGCCTGTAACGATTTGCGGTTCGTGTTTCCGTACACCGGCAATCTGACGGCTGATAAGAAGACGGAGATGGCCCGTAAACTCTGTAGCTGGTGGAATAGTGACGCCGGGTGGGAAGCGCTGAAAAAGAACGGCCGCTTTCGAACGGACATTCGCCTTGATATGGCTAATAGCCTGCCTTTCTTCGATCGCTTCTGTGGCCGGTACAAATCTGTTGAGGCGAAGATTATGGTCATGACGACCGGCGAAGAGATGGTGAGCTATACCGGCGACAACTGCGGCGGAAGCAATCACCTGCATAACTTTGTGATTATCAGGTAAGACATGCCACCAGCTACGGTGGCTTTTGCGCGATAACTCCCTGCGGCGGTTTTCTTTGTTTTCCCACCTTGTTTGTTTTCTTAACGCCTTAAACAAGTTGTTTTCTGCCTGATTCGCGATGCGATAATACATCTATCGAAACAATCAACGGACTAAACAAATGACAACACGATTTCACTACTTCACTACTCGCAACGCCGCTAAAACTTCATTCACTGCGATCATCACTGAACCAGTAGAAGGGCAGAATGAGTTTTACATCGCGCCAGATCTGTCAAACGTGCTGGCGATGGTTAACACGTATGGCGATGGTGACTTTGGCACTGTTCACGTACACAACGCGGAGAAGCTTTCCCTGGTGGACTTCAACACCAGTTATGAATATTTAGCCAAAGACGCTGTGAGAATGTCGAAGGAGTACGACAATGGCGCCTCTGGTGACTTCGCTCATAAGATGGCGGACAACGCCCGCCTGGTAGAAGAGGAAGACGTAACGTTCTACATGGAATTAGACCCAGCCTGATAAGAGAGATAGCGGAGCAATCCGTTATCTTTCAGCCCACCAGCCCTGCGGCGAATTACCACACTTAGTCGCCTCCGTTGTTTTCTTAACGCCTTAAACAAGTTGTTTTCGCCCTCATCAGCGCTGCTATTATTCTTCTCAACGAAACACGAAGCGAGATTTACACCATGAATAACACTGAACGCCTGTTATCTTCTTACTACGCAACGCAGCGCAACGACTTCAAAGAGAGACGCAAGACGAACCTGTCCAGCACCACTCTTCTGGATATCGTGGCAAACGGAACTGCGATCCGCGTGTTTAAAGAGAGCGCCGCCAGTTTTGATAACGGGGTATCTCGTCGCGTTGTCGTTAGTGTGCGCCGCAGTAAACTGAAGTCGGGTTGGACTGCTGTGCAGAAGATTTTCCCTATTTCGCAGCTTGAGACAGCCATCTTGTATGCAAACAAAATGGCTCAGAAAGAGATTTCAAGAGAGTCCCTTGCTGCTATCGCATAATCATGTGCTTAGTAGTCGCAGAATTGTCTACAGCCCCTTCTTCCTTTTGGGGCTTTTTTGCGTTTGTATTGTAAGTGTTTACTTACCGGTATATATTTACCTTGCTCAACAACATGGAGGTAGCAATGAGCCTTAAACGTACCGATTTGGTATACGACCTGTTTTACGCATCTAACACTGACCCGATGACCGCGGATCGCATCGCAACGCTGACCATTCAGCTGCGCGACGAAGCCGGCGTAACTCAACTATCAACCCAACTGTCTCGCACCGTTCTGCGCTCCAATAAGCAGAAAGTCTATGCCGTAGGGCAGCAGATGATTAACGACGGCGGCGACCCGCTGCTGGTGGCCGCAGAAGCATTCTTCCGCAAAGACACCGCAACACTGACCGAAGGGCTGATTTCCGAGGTACTGGACTTCATCGAAGGGAATCTTGCCGCCGGCAGTACCTGGATGGGTGTTTACGGTATGAAGATTTACTCCGGCGAAGCACTGACCGAGCTGCTGCCCGTAGACGTTCTGAAAGCCGACGGGACCGATTCAGCGACAACCGGTGCAACCACCGCCTAACGGCTATAACGCCTGTCAAAGCCACGCTAAGCCGTGGCTTTTTTCTTTGATACCCTTCGAACACCACCAGGCTACCGCACGGCTAAAACACCACTCAATTACCCTTCGGCTGCAGCCAGGCTACAGGCAAGTCGCCGTCATTGTTTTCTTAATGCCTTAAACAACTTGTTTATTGCCTCAGTACCACTGCGATAATGCTTTCCATCAAAACAAAAACACAAAGGAAAGCACATGAACCAGTTACTGACCGTTAATACTCGCTTTGGCACATCCACCGCGCTGTTCAACACTATCCATAAGCGCTTAATAACTGTTATGCACGGCGATAAGGATGTAACCACCAGCCTGCAGGAATGGGAAAGAAATTCACTACAGCAAGATCTGGCGAATGGCTTCGGCTACACGCAAACCTTTAAAGCCGCTCGCGTCGTCTCCACCGGGTTCGGCACATTCATCTTCCCATTGCGCGGGAGAGACTGCGAAAGCCGCCGCTTCGAAATGGCTGTGCAGATCGCAGGATGGATGGCCGAAACGCGACCGCATCAGGATAGCGATTATCAGACAAGCGCCGCCGTTCGTGCTGTTGAAAACAGCGAAAGGTACACTAACGTCGTCTACAAAGCCGGTCACGACCAATTCAGTATCGTCATAAACGGCAACACGCTGGGGAAAACACGCCTCAAATCCGACATTATCGTTCTGGAAGGTAAGTAAAGCGGAAAGAGATGGGGGAGCGACGCTCTCCCTCTTGTCGTTTAAGTAGCGCCGCAGGGAAACGGCAAAAAGGTCGTTAAGGTGAATTTCGGGAAACGGCCAAAAAACCTTTTAAGGTGAATTTCGGGAAACGGCTGGGTTTTCATATACAGCGGCGGAAACGTGTAACGGTGTCCCTGTGGACTACCCAGAAGGCCACGCCCAAGGCGCGTTTTTCAGGGTGGGGGTTAGAATGTGACAAGCCATCTACATGGCTATAACGCTAAATGGCTTCATGGCTGGATAGCCAGATTCAGAAAGCGCCAACGGAAAAATAATACAGAAAGCCACGCGGGATCGGTTAAAACGCCTCGCAAAACATGAAATATCGCTAAAACGAGCTGTAAGCCATTTTAAGCGCTTTTTATTGTTGGTAATACGATTGGCTGTCTATGGTTGGAAAAAGCGCTTAGAATCGCTCTGGCGCGTCCTGTTTTACGTCGTGGGCGATAATGGTTAGCGTATAACGCAAAAAACGCCACTGTGGGCGCTTTTTTTTGGGCTGGAATGGCTGGATCACTGGAAACGAAAAAA
>NZ_GL882799.1:0-4277 GCF_000195655.1 Klebsiella sp. MS 92-3 | reverse complement strand
TTATCACCACCGACTATTTGCAACAGTGCCCGTGCGCTATCCACTTTTTTTGTCGGCCATATTCAACGGCTTCTTTCAGCAGCTCGTTTTCCATGGTTTTTTTGCCCAGCAGGCGCTGTAACTCTTTAATTTGCTTCATTGCAGATGCCAGCTCCGACGCGGGTACAACCTGTTCACCCGCGGCAACCGCAGTGAGACTGCCTTCCTGATATTGCTTACGCCACAGGAACAGCTGACTGGCAGCAACGCCATGCTGACGGGCGACCAGCGACACGGTCATTCCGGGCTCAAAGCTCTGCTGAACAATGGCGATTTTTTCCTGAACGCTGCGCCGTCTGCGCTTCTCTGGACCTAGAACATCAATCATTCGGACTCCAACGACTAGTCTAAAACTAGTATTAAGACTATCACTAATTTAAGTGATACCAACTGTCTGGAGATTCATAGGGCCAGTCTATGGCGTCCTGAAGACCGGAACCGTTTTTAATGACGAAGACCTGAAACCGGTACTGTCAACCTGACTATACCAGGCTGGCATTAAACACAAGGTAATGCTCACTGCAATAAGTGAGCGCAGTCCGTTATGAGCGAACAGCGGAAGTTCGGAATGCATACTTACTACGATGCATGTTAAGCAATGGGGAGCAGGTCAGACGGGCAGCTATGAACGAGAAGCAGAGGTTCACAATTGGTGATGGCATTACGAACGTTGCGATATATTGATCAACGGCACGCTAGTCACCTGTAACATACCGATAGATATGTTGTATCATTGTTTCTATAGGAAAAATCTGCTTTGAAGAAGTTGCTGGGCGTGATTATTTGCATTGAAAGGTGATGGCAATGTGCGAAAGGACGTTTGAAAAAGAACTTTATTCTGAGTGGGTTATACGCAATAGCCTATACTGGATGACTCCACTTACTCGATGGAAACTCCTTGAGGAGTTGTCCTCTTGGACGATCTCTTTTGAAAACGATAGTCCCGAATGCCTCTATGAATTCGAGAGACTGCTGAATGATTACGCTTTGCGAGAAAAGCTACAGCATAAAACAGGGGCGTTGAGAGATTCTATTGTCCATAAAGTGCTTCGCAGCGTAGATGAAAGGCTTTCGTAATGGAATTGATGCCATTCAATTTTGACAGATTGCCTAATGGACGGGTTTTTATAAGCAACCTCGCAGGCTTTCATCACTTCATTAATGAGCAAGAGCTGCTTGATCTTTCTGATGAGCAAATCAGTGCGGAGCAATCAAACCCACTAGAAAGCAAGCTGTTCATAACCAACGAAAGCTCATCAGCTATTGCTCCCTATGCTTTAAGTTCTGCTTTTGCAAAAAGATTGATGAATGAACTGGCGATCAGGCCAATTTTCATGATTGTGCCCACATTGCGTTGCGACCATACCTGCAAGTATTGTCAGGTCAGTAGAGCTTCAGTGAACGCCTCTGGTTATGATCTAGATCCCGATCTCATCCCTCATATCATTTCGACTATCAAAAAACTATCGATACCACCTTACAAGATAGAGATACAGGGTGGAGAGCCACTCTTGCGGTTCGATTTAATTCAGTCTATCTATGAGCAATGTACTGAAACGTTGGGAAGCTCCGATTTTGAGATGGTGATAGCATCAAGCCTGTCTGTCTTGAATGAGGATATGCTTCAATGGTCGAGAGGCAGGAACATAACGTTCTCTGTTTCGCTTGATGGTGAGGAGGTTGTTCACAACAGTAATCGAATTCTTGGTCATGGGCTTGCTTACAGTAGAACAGTATCAGGAGTAGAGGCTATCAAACGGTCTTTAGGCGCTGGTCGCGTTGCAACGGTTACTACAGTTACTAAAGATCTTATCAGGCATCCTGAATCGATTGTCCAGGCTCACTTGTCTCTTGGCCTCAAGGACATGTTTATCCGACCTGTTAGTCCCTATGGGTTTGCACAAAAAGCATCGTTCACATTTTCTATGGAGGAATACTTCAGTTTCTATGCCTCGTTGATAGATGAAATCCTTAAGATGAATAATGAAGGGATAAGGGTTGTGGAACATTCGGCCTCCATTCATCTGAAAAGGATCTTCAATCCCGGCTTTAGTGGTTATGCGGATTTAAAGTCGCCAAGCGGGGTCGTGCTTAACAGTATTCTTTTCAATTATGACGGTCGAGTATATGGTAGCGATGAGAGCCGTATGTTGCAGAAGGTGAACCCTGAAACGGAGTTCAGTGCGGGTGAGGTTAAAACGCTATCATTTTCTAAGAGTCCTTACTATAACGCAGTGTTGAGTTCATCGTTCAATTTTGCTCTGCCGGGTTGTGATACATGTGCATATCAACCATTTTGCGGTGCAGATCCATGCCAGAACATAAGTGTACAGGGTGAGCCTGTCGGTGATAGGAGTCGTTCAACGTTTTGTCAGTATCACAAGGGGATGTTCAGGTATCTGATGAACTGCATCTCAGAAGGTGGTCCGAAGGCTGAGATGCTAAAAGGATGGGCATATGTCTGAGGTTATTAGGAACGATATCTTTCATTTTGCTTCAAAAAAGAATGTGCCCACGGGGTTCTATCGGTTATGCAAACAAAAACCAATGAACCCTTTATTCTTTTTACCCAATTTACTGGTAGTTGCTGAAGGCAATAATGATGCCATTCAACCATGCTTTGATTTCTCTGTTATTAGCACTGAATTATATGAGTCAATTGAAGATGGAGATATTGGGATAATCAACAATGGCAATATGATACGCGTAATTCTGTCCCGCAGAGCCAATCATAATACTGTCTTAGTAACGGAACGCTGCAATAACTTGTGTCTGTTTTGTTCGCAGCCACCTAAGAAATCAAATGATGACTGGCTACTTACCCAATCAGCTCTTGCTATAGCTTCATTTGGTTTGGATGGAGTTGTTGGGGTCAGCGGTGGAGAACCTTTGCTGTATGGAGATGATTTCCTTCACTTCATTGATTTTATCATCGAGAATTCACCAGATACTGCTTTGCATGTTTTAACAAACGGACGCAAATTTTCTGATATCAACTTTACTCAGGAAATGGCAAAGCGAAGCAAAAAGATAAAAATCACCTTTGGTATCCCGCTCTACTCATCAAGACCACTTGTGCATGATCATCTGGTAGGGAATGATGGCGCATTTAATGAAACGGTTAAGGGATTAATTAATGCAGGAAACTCAGGGATTAATATCGAACTTAGAGTTATTCCGACACTGGCTAACTATACAGAATTGGATGATATTGTAGAGTTCGTTGGCCGTGTGTTCTCCAACATCAATCAGATTTCCCTTATGGGGCTGGAATCTATCGGTTGGGCACGAAAGAACTGGTCAACAATCTTCATTGAGCACAGCAGTTATAGTGAGAAAATAATCTCCGCCATAGACGCTGCGCACAGGTCAGGTATACCTCTAACAATTTTTAATTATCCTTTGTGTCATCTTCCCGAAAGAGCTTGGGAGCTTGCTGCTCAGTCGATCTCTGATTGGAAAAATTACTATCCTAAAGAATGTGATGAATGCACTCAGAAGTCTTCCTGTACTGGTTATTTCAGTTCCTCAACAGGCCGTTTTCATCAACCACCGAGACCAATTTTATGAAAAAATTTAATTTTGCTGCTCTACTTCCGGGATTTTTGGCGCTCAATAATTCTGTATGGGCAAGTGATTCATCCACCGGAGCAAGTGATTTGCCTGGTATGACCCTTAATGAACATGATTTAGTGATAGCCCCACTTAACACCGAAGTTCCATTCTACATTGCAGGGCATCGCAGTCATAGCTCCCATCGAAGCCATAGTTCTCACCGATCATCATCAGGTGGCGGGTACTATGGTGGCAGCACTCCTTATTATCCAAAAACATACAGCTCACCAAGCTCATCTGAGTCTTCAAGTTCAGGAACAAGTTCCTCATCGTCCTCTTCCTCTGTGCGTTCGCTTCGTTCTAACGACAATAACAACTCTACTACTACGAATTCTGTTGGAACTACAGAAGCTAACCGTGCAAGTAATGGGCTGACTTCTGGTACAGAGAAGCGTAAGCGCTTAATCATGCGGGTTCAATTCGCTTTGCTGGACAAAGGTTATTACAACGGGAATATTGACGGCATAATGGGGCCTTCCACAAGGCAGTCCATAAAAAATTATCGCATTGCGAACGGACTACCAACACCTGCAACTGAAACGCTGGATACTCAATTATTGAACTCGTTAAATATTTTGGCTCGTTAAATCTCAGTGGGGGGTAATGACTCCAACTTATTGATA
>NZ_GL882798.1:0-523 GCF_000195655.1 Klebsiella sp. MS 92-3 | reverse complement strand
GCAACGGTGCTTCAGGGTAATCCGGAAGAAGTCCGGGAACTCATCGATGCCACGCCATTTGCGAAGAAATACACGTCCGGTGTTCTGTCGTTCGCGGAGAAGGAACTGCCGCCGGGAGGACGTGAAAAAGTGATGGCGAGCTTTGAGCGTGTACTGATGCCCGGTCTCGAAAAAAATCAGTACAGCATCCTGTGGGTGGAGCACCAGGACAAGGGACGGCTTGAGCTGAATTTTGTCATTCCGAACATGGAGCTACAGACCGGAAAACGTCTCCAGCCGTACTACGACCGCGCAGACAGGCCGAGAATTGATGCCTGGCAGACGCTGGTGAATCACCATTACGGACTGCATGACCCCAACGCCCCGGAGAACCGCCGGACGCTGACCCTTCCTGATAACCTGCCGGAAACGAAACAGGCACTTGCTGAGAGCGTTACACGCGGTATAGACGCACTTTACCATGCCGGAGAGATAAAAGGCCGTCAGGATGTGATTCAGGCGCTCACAGAGGCGGGGCTTGAAG
>NZ_GL882797.1:0-2065 GCF_000195655.1 Klebsiella sp. MS 92-3 | reverse complement strand
CGGTCTTTCGAGGCGCGGCCAGACGGGGACCGATGCCCCCTTCGCCTGCTCTGTTCCCGAATCAGTCAACAAACATCGAGACCGGGATTTGAAATCGATTTGCCAGCGCCCGCATGTGATCAAAGGTCAGACTGCGTTCACCACTGAGGAACCGGCTGACGAGCGATTTATTACCTATCTCGTTTTCGAAATCGGACTGAGAAAGCCCGTATTGCTGCATAAGAACCCGCAGCAACGATACACCGTTTTTGCCTGCTTCGAAGCGCGTATTAAATTCTTCAAATTCCACCGCGTTATCTTCCCAGGCATCGATGCGGGCAGTCAGCATATCAACCAGCGGGCTGCCCGGATCATGTTCCAGAAGATATTCAACGAGTTTACGTGCCTCTTCGTAATCTTTGCGGGACGAACTGCCACCCAGCAGAGGGACAATACTCGCCAGGTCATTCACCGCTTTATTGGCATCGCTAATCATTCAAACCTGCTGAATTTTAAAGTTAACACCGCAGGCTCTGGCGTACCGAACCAGCGTCTGAATACTCATTCGCGAAGCGTTCTTCTCCATACGTGAGATAGTAGGCGCTTTGATGCCCATACGTTCTGCAACCTGTGCCGACGTCAAACCCGCTTCTTTTCTCCATGTTGCTAAGGTTTCCCGAAGTAGCTCCGAGGCTTCTTCTGCCTCGAATGCCGCGCTGTACTCATGATCGTTCATTGCTTCGGTATGAACCTGGCTAAGGGTTTTATATTTCATTCTGCATTTCCTCCAGTCTGCGAAGTGCCTGATCTATTTCTGCCGGGGGCGTTTTTGGCGATTTTTTGATAAAGATCCGAAGTAGAAAAATACGTTCACCACTCTGATATACCCAGATTCCGCGGGCGATATCTGCCCCCATTGTACGTATTTCGAAAAGGCCGTTTCCAAGCGGCTTGGTATCTGGCTCGCGTAGCTGGCGAGGGTTTGCTTCCAGCTTCATGAGTAGCCTGGCCATTTTTGCACGAATGGCAGCAGGCAGAGCCGTAAACTCTTTTTCAGCCTCATCATGAAAGATGACTGTGAACATGAATGTAATCTCTGGTCCGTATGTGCACATATTAGCTCAAAAGCTAACTTAGCTCAAGAGCTAAGTTAGCTGGCTTCTCACTACCCGACCTTTACGACTTCAATGCCCAGGATCAGAGCGATGAATTCTGCTTTGTTCTGAAGCAACCAGGTGCGTGCTTCGGGTGCCTGAGCTTTGCTGATATCGATATCAAACTGATTAAGCGCTGCAGCATCGGCGTGTCCAAGTGTAATACCGCGCCACTGCATCCCTGCAAAATAGGCGTTCCCTGCCCCCTGCTGGATTTTTCCTTTCACGTGTTCCATTGCCCAGACCTCATTTCACACCCAGACGGCGGAACATATCGGCGATGATATTCCGGCGCGTATATGAAGCACCTGCGGCTTTCAGATCGGCCAGCACGTTATAGGCGTAACTGGCATCCTTTCCATGAAAAGCGATCACCTTTTCCGCTTTTGGTTCAAAACAGGATGGGGAAGTTTCCCGGAAGAAAGCCTCTGATGAGTGTTGATGGCCGTATACTTTCATTTTGCGTTACCTCTGGTCTTTAAGGGATGGCAGCGATACGCCGCCATCCGTGTTTATTTCTCAGCAGTCGTTTGCCGCCAGTTCACTCATCAGTACATCCCGTGCTTCCAGCGCGCGTTCCTCTTCGGCTAGCGTCAGCAGATAGCCGCGCTTTGCCGCAGCGCCCATTAACACCGGACGGTCTTTCAACGGCAGCGCATCCAGATAATCCAGCGCACCACCCAGCAGATGGGCCTGATACAGCTCGTAATGCATACCGCAGCTCCGACCAGCCTTTTTCTCGATACGTTCAAGCACTACATCGGCGCGGATAACATCGAACGGGTTTCGGGAATGAATGTTGCGCACAAAACCGTCAGTCCGGAGGGTTGTGCTTTCTTTGGTGGAGGGTTTTTCGTTGACGTTTTGTGTGCTCATCCAGCTTTCTCCTTTGTCTGTTTTTCTGCCTTTTAAAACCATCACCCGTTGAGTTG
>NZ_GL882796.1:27558-31696 GCF_000195655.1 Klebsiella sp. MS 92-3 | reverse complement strand
AAAACCATTCACGATGTTCTTCATCCATATCGCCGACAATGGCCTGAAGATCAACTGGCTGGCCCTGGGCGTGCATTCTGGCGAAACTCCGCGCCAAAAAATCAAAATTCTTCATTGAATACATATCGTTATGGTTCATGCGCATACTCCTTCAGCGGTGGATGTTCTGATCAGTCATATGCCTTTTACTCACTTCAGTATTTACGCTTACCTTAACGCGATTTGTACGAAAAATGCGCTTAACATGATTATTTATTGCGCTAAATCATTTTCCATATGATTAAATAAAAACGGCCCGCGATACGTCTATCGCAGGCCGTGATGCTTCACCGTACAAACCGGTGAATAGCGAAAAGCTTATTTGTCGCTATCTTTTTGTATTTTCTTAATAATATTGGTAGTTGAGCAGCCATCTTCAAAGTTGAGCACCAGTACTTCGCCACCGTTCGCCCAGACCTCTTCGCTGCCGGCGATCTGCTCCGGTTTGTAGTCGCCGCCCTTGACCAGCAGATCCGGCAGGATGCCAGCGATCAGGCGCTGCGGAGTATCTTCTTCGAAGGAGACCACCCAGTCGACGGCTTCCAGCGCCCCCAGCACGATCATCCGCTGTTCCAGCGGGTTCACCGGGCGGGTTTCGCCTTTCAGACGTTTGGTGGAGGCATCGCTGTTGACCGCCACGATCAGACGGTCGCCCAGCTTGCGCGCATTCGCCAGATAGGAGACATGACCGGCATGCAGAATGTCGAAGACGCCGTTGGTCATCACCACTTTCTCGCCGCGCTTGCGCGCCGCCGCAACCGCCTGTTTGAGCTCCTCTTCGCTCATCACGCCAAAGCCGGTCTCAGCCCGGCCGCGGACCGCGTTTTCCAGCTCGACAGGGGAAACGGTGGATGTACCCAGCTTACCGACCACCACGCCCGCCGCGGCGTTAGCGAAATAGCAGGCCTCTTCCAGGGTGTTGCCGGACGCCAGGGTCGCCGCCAGCACGCCAATCACCGTGTCGCCGGCGCCGGTCACGTCGTACACTTCCTGGGCCTGGGTCGGCATATGCAGCGGCGGACGCCCCGGCTGCAGCAGCGTCATCCCCTGCTCAGAGCGCGTCACCAGCAGCGCCGACAGTTCGAATTCGGCGATGAGCTTCATGCCGCGCTCAACGATCTGCGCTTCATCCTGGCACTTGCCCACCACCGCTTCAAACTCAGAGAGGTTCGGGGTGAGCAACGTCGCGCCGCGATAGCGTTCGAAATCGGTGCCTTTCGGATCGATCAGCACCGGCACGCCCGCTTCGCGTGCGAGTCGGATCATGGTCTGGACGCTGGTCAGCGCCCCTTTGGCATAGTCCGAAAGGACCAGCGCGCCAATAGAGCCCAGCGCCTGCTGAATGCGCTCGTGCATCGGCTGCGGATCGACGCCGGAGAAGCCCTCTTCAAAGTCGAGGCGGATCAGCTGTTGATTGCGCGACAGCACCCGCAGCTTGGTGATAGTCGGGTGAGTCGGGACGGAGACGAAGTCGCACTTCACATTGACGTTGGCCAGCGCCTGGCTCAGCGCGCGGGCGGCGTCATCAATCCCGGTCAATCCCACCAGGCGCGAGGTTGCCCCCAGCGAGGCAATGTTCATCGCTACGTTTGCCGCGCCGCCAGGACGTTCTTCGATATTTTCCACCTTCACCACCGGCACCGGGGCTTCCGGGGAAATACGACTGGTGGGGCCGTACCAGTAGCGGTCCAGCATCACATCACCCACCACCAACACTCCTGCACGTTCAAACTCCGGCAGCGTTACTTTCATGACTCTCTCCTGCGAGACGCAAACTTTGCGCGCGATAATAGCACACCCGATTTTATAGTTAAGCCATCAGCCATTTCTGCCAGCTGGCGCTGACCTGCTCGCGCTCCCGGCTGAAGGCCTCTGGCGCCACGTGTCCCGGCAGCTCCTGCAGGGCCAGGTGATGGAGCGCGTCACGCAAGGTGGTGTACGCGTGCGTTAAGGCGCGCGCTTCCTCCTCGTCCATGATGTCGTTCTGCGCCAGCAGCTCGAGAATACGCACATTATCAGACCAGCGGGTCAGCTTCGGCTTGTCGCTGGCATAGCGTAGGACCAGATACTGAGTAATAAATTCAATATCCGTGATCCCGCCGGCATCGGCTTTGATATCAAAACGATTGGGATGCTTGTTGCCGAGGTGGGCGCGCATCTTCTCGCGCATCTCGCGAACCTCGGTCTGCAGGGTTGCGCCCTCCCGCGGGGTGGTCAGGATATCGCGACGAATGGCGTCAAAGCGCGCCTGCAACGCCGGGTCGCCATAGACCACGCGGGCGCGCACCAGCGCCTGATGCTCCCACGTCCAGGCCTCGTTCTGCTGATAGTCGGCAAACGCGTCAGCGGTGGTAACCAGCATCCCCGCCGCGCCGGAAGGGCGCAGCCGGGCGTCCACTTCGTAGAGAATACCGGACGAGGTGCGGGTGCTGAACAGATGCATGATCCGCTGGGCCAGCCGCAGGTAGAACTGACGGCCGTCAATCTCCCGCTCGCCGTCGGTCATCACCTCCGCCGGGCAGTCATGGAGGAACACCAGGTCGAGATCGGAGCTGTAGCCCAGCTCCCAACCGCCGAGCTTACCGTAGCCGACGACGGCGAAGCCGCGCCCCTGGCGATCGTGCAGATGGGTCGGCAGGCCGTAGCGAGCCACCATCTGCCCCCATGCCTGCTGCACCACCGCATCGAGGATCGCTTCGGCAAGCCAGGTTAAATGATCGCTGACCTTCATCACCGGCAGGGTGCCGGCGATATCCGCCGCCGCGATATGTAGCTGCTGCGCCTGCTTGAACTGGCGCAACGCCTCCAGCTGCTGCTCTTCATCCTCTTCCGGCACCCGCAGCAGATACTGACGCAGCTCGTCGCGATAGGCATCGGTCGCCGTCGGCTGATAGAGGGTGTTGGGATCCAGCAGCTCATCCAGCAGCAGCGGGTGGCGCGCCAGCTGGCTGGCGACCATCGGCGATGCCGCGCAGAGCGTAATCAGGTGTTTCAGCGCGCCGGGGAATTCGCTCAGCAGTTCAAGATAGGTGGTGCGGGTGACGATGCCGGTCAACAGCGGCGTGATCCGCGCCAGAGGCAGCGGCGCATCGGCGCGCGAGCAGATTTCGCTCAGCAGATGCGGCATCAGCTGATCCAGCACCTGGCGGCCGCGCGGGCCGATGGTGCGCCGATCCAGCTCTTTGCGGAAATCGGCAATCAGCGCCAGCACGCTGCGGCGGTCGGCGTCGTTTAAATGCGCCAGCGCCGGACTGGCGTCATCTTCTTCCAGCGCATCCTGCCACAGCTCGCGCCAGTACTCGGCCAGCTGCTCATCTGGCGACTGAGCCTCGTCATCGCCGATCAGTTCATTAAACACCCGCCGTACGTTGGCCATATGGTTCGCCAGCTGCGCGCTCAGCGTCTCCCAGTCATCGGTATGCATCCCCCACGCCAGTCTGGCGCGGTTCAGTTCATCCTGCGGCAGGGTCTGGGTCTGTTCATCGTTGATACTTTGCAGCAGGTTTTCCAGCCGGCGCAGGAACAGATAGGCCGCGCGCAGCAGCGTCGCGTCGCCTTCCGGCAGCAGATGCAGCTCATCAATCGCCGCCAGTGTCGGCAATAGCGCGCGCTGCTGCAGCGCAGGTTCGCGACCGCCTCGGATCAGCTGAAAGACTTGAACGATAAATTCAATTTCACGAATGCCGCCGGCGCCGAGCTTGATGTTGTCTTTCAGCCCGCGACGCCGCACTTCACGGGCGATCATGCCTTTCATGTTACGCAGCGACTGGATCACGCTGAAGTCGATATAGCGGCGGAAGACGAAGGGGCGAAGCATCGCGCGCAGTTCGCTGGCGTAGGCGCCGTCGTTATCGCCCATGATCCGCGCTTTCACCATCGCGTAGCGTTCCCAGTCCCGCCCCTGCTCCTGGTAATAATCTTCCAGCGCCGCAAAGCTGAGCACCAGCGGCCCGCTGTCGCCAAACGGCCGCAGGCGCATGTCCACCCGATAAACAAAGCCGTCCTGCGTCGGCTGGTCGAGCGCCTTGATAAGCCGCTGCCCCAGGCGGGTAAAGAACTGGGCGTTATCCAGCTCGCGGCGGCCGCCCCGGGGGGGGGC
>NZ_GL882796.1:21114-27467 GCF_000195655.1 Klebsiella sp. MS 92-3 | reverse complement strand
GCGCGCGGCGGCCGCCGCGGGTGGCGCCATGCTCCGGCCAGGCAAAGATCAGATCGATATCGGAAGAGAAGTTCAGCTCGCCGCCGCCCAGCTTTCCCATCCCGAGGATCAGCAGCGGCTGCGGCTGACCCTCGGCGTTGCATGGCGTTCCCCACTCTTTACAGCAGGCGGCGTACAGCCAGTCGCGGGCGGCGACAATCAGGGTCTCCGCCAGGACGCTCAGCTGCTGCAGCGTCTCTTCTTCGCGCACCAGCGACAACGCCTGCGCCCAGGCGATGCGGACCATCATCTGGCGGCGGAAGAGACGCAGCTCTCGCATCAACCCCGCTTCGTCAGTGACGGCCTGCAGGCGCTCCTGCAGCCAGGCTTCGTAATGCCGCCACTCTTCCGCCGCCGGCGCGGAGTCCGCAAGCTCATTCAGCCAGCCCGGCTGAGCGATCACACTCTGTTCGACAAAATCGCTGAACGCCATCACCGACCTGGCCTGTGGGCTCAGTTCGGCAACGGGAAAATCCGTTGGCAGACGGTCAGCGACCGTCTGCCAGTGCTGCTGTAACTGCGGAGAAAGCGGCATCATAAGGGCTCCCTGGCCTGTAATTATCGTTTTCCACTATGCAGCCAGAACGGCTCGGCAGCCAGCGCCTGGCGACGGAAATATTCAAACACGCTGCGGTCGTCATGCTCTATCGCACGCTGAAGTTCCTGCCAGTTCTCCAGCCACGGCGCGACGGCGTCGCCATAGGCGCCCGCCAGCAGCTGGACGCTGTCGATGTCGCGGGACAGCTTCGGCAACTGGTCAGCGGCATCTTCTACCGCCAGATGCTGCACGGCGCTGCGCAGCTCGGCCGCCACCCGCGAGAGGTGAATATCGGCAAACCGTTTGAACGATCCGGCTATTTTTTTCTCTCCCGCCTCGTTGAGGAACGGACGCCAGCCGCGCTGGACCAGCCATTCGGTCAGGGCCAGTTTGGCGCCAACGACCTCGGTGCGGAATAACGCTTCGTCGGCGGTGTCCGCAGCCAGCAGAACGGCGTCGGCGTCGTTCAGCAACGCGCGGAGGTGGGTGGTCGCCTTACGCGGCACGATGCCGCCGAACAGCACGAGGGCATGGCGCACGCGGGCTATCGCCAGCAGAATTTCCGCTTTGGCTTTTGCGTTGCCGCGCAGCCAGATCTCGTCGTGATACAGCCAATGCGCCAGGGCGCTCTCCAGCGCCGCCTCCAGCCCCTGCTCCACGCTGGCCTTCGCTGCCACCGGCAGCACCGCCAGCCGGGTCACCGGACGCTCATTGTTACCTTGCGCCAGATGATACCCGCGCGCGGCTTTGCTCAGGCTCCCCTGACGCAGGACGCCGCTCTCCAGCAAACGATGCGCGAGGCGCAGCAGATCGGTGGTCTCCCCGGCGAGCAGCTCCAGCTCCAGTTCGCAGATCGGCTCCTGATGTTCGCCCGCCTTTACTTCGCCGCGATCGAGGGCAATCTCAATCTCACTCTTTCCTTCCTGGATCACCCAGCGTTCACGGGCAAAATCGGTGCTGAACAGCGGCTGGACATGCTCCGCCAGCGCGGCCGGAAGTTCCCCTTGCGGCCAGACCTCCGCCGGCAGGCGCTCAAGCGCCAGCTCCGGTTTATCCAGTGGAATATTATATTCCGGGCGCTGGTGCAGGCCGCCGACCACCCGACCGGCGATTTTCAGCGTCATCTCATAACGCCCCTGATCGCCGCGGATGCGCAGCCCCATATCGTGACGACGCAGCCAGTTATCGGCGGTTTCGTAATAAATGTTCAGCAACTGGCCCGCGGGCGTATGTTTCGCCTCGAGCGCATTGAGCTGCTCGCGCAGCGTCTCTACCCCATCCTGAGCGACGATAAACTTGAGTTCGATTTCTTGAGCCATGACTGAATTCTTCCGCTTCTGTGCTGCGCCGACAAATTGCGGCGAACTTACGACAATATTTTTTGTCAGTAGATAGTATTTTGCGGTGAATCGCCATGCAACGCGCTTTTTGCCGGGCCACCTCCTGGATGATTCCGATTGTGGCGGAAAACTTTGCGTCGCTCTGGCGATGCCTCTACTATCGTTCCACTTTTTATGACCAAACGATGACCTGATGCCAAAATTACGCCTGATTACTTTTACTTTGCTCGCGCTTAGCGCCGCCACGGCGGTTCACGCAGAAGAAAAGCGCTACGTTTCCGATGAGCTGAACACCTGGGTTCGCAGCGGCCCGGGCGATAATTATCGTCTGGTCGGCACCATCAACGCCGGGGAAGAAGTGTCGGTACTGCAAACGAACGACAGCACCAGTTACGCGCAAATTCGCGACAGCAACGGCCGTACCGCCTGGATCCCGCTGAAAGAGCTGAGCAACGAGCCCAGCCTGCGCACCCGCGTCCCGGATCTGGAAAACCAGGTCAAGACGCTGACCGATAAGCTGAATAACATCGATGCCACCTGGAACCAGCGCACGGCGGATATGCAGAAGAAAGTCGCCGGCAGCGACAGCGTGATTAACGCGTTGAAGGACGAGAACCAAAAGTTGAAAAACGAGCTGGTTGTCGCGCAGAAGAAGGTGAATGCGGCAAATCTGCAGCTTGATGATAAACAGCGCACCATTATCATGCAGTGGTTTATGTACGGCGGCGGTGTGCTGGGCGTCGGTCTGCTGCTCGGTCTGGTGCTGCCGCATCTGGTGCCAAGCCGCAAACGTAAAGACCGGTGGATGAACTAATTCGTCTTCTCTGCCAGACTTACGTATCATCTTGCGAAAAACGGATACGGGAGAATCAGGCGTGAAGAGTTATCTGGTCGGTGGCGCGGTGCGTGACGCGCTGCTAGGGCTGCCGGTCAAAGACCGAGACTGGGTGGTGGTGGGCGCCACCCCGCAACAGATGCTAGACGCGGGCTATCAACAGGTAGGCCGCGATTTTCCCGTGTTCCTCCATCCGCAAAGCCGGGAAGAGTATGCCCTGGCCCGCACCGAGCGCAAATCCGGCGCGGGCTATACCGGTTTTACCTGCTATGCCGCCCCGGACGTCACCCTCGAAGCCGATCTGCTGCGCCGCGACCTGACGGTCAACGCCCTCGCCCAGGATGCCGACGGCGCAATTATCGACCCCTACGGCGGACAGAACGATCTCCGTCAGCGCCTGCTGCGCCATGTCTCTCCCGCGTTTAGTGAAGATCCGCTGCGCGTGCTGCGCGTCGCGCGCTTTGCCGCCCGCTACGCCCACCTCGGTTTTCGCATTGCCGAAGAGACTCAGGCCCTGATGGCCGCGATGGTTGAGGCCGGCGAGCTGGCGCATTTAACGCCGGAGCGGGTGTGGAAAGAGACGGAAAGCGCATTAACTACTCGCAACCCGCAGGTCTTTTTCCAGACGCTGCGCGACTGTCAGGCCCTCAAGGTGCTGTTCCCGGAGATTGACGCCCTGTACGGCGTGCCGGCCCCGGCGAAATGGCATCCGGAAATCGACACCGGCCTGCACACCCTGATGACCGTCACGATGGCCGCGATGCTGTCGCCGGATGTCGACGTACGTTTCGCCACCCTGTGCCATGACCTCGGCAAAGGGCTGACGCCGAAGGCGCTCTGGCCGCGTCACCACGGCCATGGTCCGGCGGGAGTCAAGCTGGTGGAGCAGCTCTGCGCGCGTCTGCGGGTGCCGAACGATATCCGCGATCTCGCGAAACTGGTGGCGGAGTACCATGACCTAATCCACACCCTGCCAATTCTGCAGCCGAAAACCCTCGTCAAACTCTTCGACAGCATTGACGCGTGGCGCAAACCGCAGCGCGTGCAGCAGATCGCGCTCACCAGCGAAGCCGACGTCCGCGGACGCACCGGTTTCGAGGCCAGCGATTACCCGCAGGGGCGCCTGCTGCTGGAGGCCTGGGAAGTGGCGCAGTCGGTCTCCACTAAAGAGGTCGTGGCGGCGGGCTTTAAAGGGGCGGAAATTCGCGAGGAGCTGACGCGGCGGAGAATTGCGGCGGTAGCGCAGTGGAAGGAACAGCGTTGCCCCCAGCCGCAAGGCTGAGGGCGCAGGCCTTAGAAGAAGACCACGTACACCGCTGCCGCGACGATAAAGCGGTAGATAGCGAACGGAATGAACGAGATCCGTTTGATCAGCTGCAGGAAGGTTTTAATCGCAATCAGCGCCACGATAAACGCCATCACGAAGCCGACGGCGAACATCGGGACATCGCCCATGTTCAGGAAGCCGATGCTCTTGTAGACGTCCAGCACGGTGGCGCCCATCATCATCGGTACCGCCAGCAGGAAAGAGAACTCCGAGGCCGCATAGCGGCTGACGCCCATCAGCATGCCGCCGGAGATAGTCGCCCCCGAGCGGGAGAAACCTGGCCACAGCGCCAGGCACTGAAAGCAGCCGATGACGAACGCCTGACGGTAGGTCATATCGTCAATCCCGACCGCGCGCGGCTGTTTCGGCTTCAGCACTTCCGCTGCAATCAGCAATACGCCGCCGACAATCAGGGCGTACATCACGTTCACCGGGTTAAACAAGGATTTAATGGTGTCATGGAAAATCAGCCCCATCACCACCGCGGGGATCATGCCGAGAAGGATATGGATAAGCGACAAACGGCCGCTGCCCTGGCCTTCATGCGCCGGCGGTTTCCCGAAATGGATGCCGATCAGGCCGAACAGGCGACGCCAGAACATCACCACCACGGCGAGTATCGAACCTAACTGAATCACCACTTCAAAGGTATTTGCGGTATCACCTTCAAACCCCAGCAGGTGACCAACAATAATCATATGACCGGTACTGGAAACAGGTAAAAACTCTGTCAAACCCTCAACCACACCCAATATTGCCGCCACCAGCAGCGAGTGTATATCGCTCATCCAATTAAACCCTTTAAAAAAGTAAAATGAAAAAAACCAGGAACACGGTATCGTTCAACAGGCACAACCCGGCTGCCAGAGCGCGCGTAATCCGCAGCGTACAGGAAGTACACACGGATTCGTCCACCGTTCTGGAAGGACATCGCCAGTAAAATTGCCTGATGACCGGATGCTATGACCGGTATAAACGCAATTTGTTTAACAAGTATGACCTGAAAAGTTTTGTTTCAGATTAAGGCCACGTTCAATAATCACCCCGACGTTTGCCGCGCGAGCCACGGCGCCAGGTTTGCTGACTTTTATGCGCACCCATGGCGACTGGAATGTTTCCAGCAGCAGGTCGGCCACCTCTTCCGCCACCCGCTCCACTAACGCAAATTTTCCCCCCTCCACATGCGCGATCACCCGCTCGCTGATATCAGCATAGCTGAGGCAATCGCTGACATCATCGCTGGCGGCCGCCTTGCGGTTATCCCATGCAATTTCGATATCGAACACCAGCTTCTGCTCAATGGTTTGTTCCCAGTCATAAACACCAATGGTGGTGATTACCGAAAGTTGCTCTATAAATACAATATCCATCACGCCCTGCCTGCTTTTTAGCTAAACCGGATACCACTTCCGGCGAATTATGCGTATTATCCACAGATGCAGAGAATACAACGACATTTTCAAAACGGAACAGCGTTATGAGTGCAATCGCGCCTGGACTGGTACTCCTCGCCTACCTCTGCGGCTCCATTTCCAGCGCCATTCTGGTATGTCGCCTTGCTGGCCTGCCCGACCCACGCGACAGCGGCTCAGGCAACCCCGGGGCCACTAACGTACTACGAATTGGCGGAAAAGGGGCGGCCGTAGCGGTACTTATTTTTGATGTGCTGAAGGGCATGCTCCCGGTGTGGGGCGCCTGGGCGCTGGGCCTTACGCCGTTCTGGCTGGGGTTAGTGGCGATTGCCGCCTGCGTGGGCCATATCTGGCCAGTCTTCTTTCATTTCCGCGGCGGTAAAGGCGTCGCCACGGCCTTCGGCGCTATCGCCCCCATCGGGCTCGATCTCACCGGGGTGATGGCCGGGACCTGGCTGCTGACCATCCTGCTCAGCGGCTACTCTTCCCTGGGCGCTATCGTCAGCGCGCTGATCGCCCCGTTCTACGTCTGGTGGTTCAAACCGCAGTATACCTTTCCGGTGTCGATGCTCTCCTGCCTGATCCTCCTGCGCCATCACGACAACATTCAGCGTCTGTGGCGTCGCCAGGAGAGCAAAATCTGGACCCGCGTGAAGAAGAAAAAAACGCCAGAGCAGAAGTAATCTCCCCTCCCGGCTCCGCCAGCCGGGGAACTCTCCTGCGCTAATCGCGCCTTTCACCCGCCCTTTTACGCTTCCTCGCCATCAAAGGCGATCATCGCCACATCCTCCTTTTGTAACAATACGTTAGCAGCATGGGAAGGCAAAAGTTGCGCTGGCGGCTGGCGGCGCGGCGCAACCCG
>NZ_GL882796.1:18502-21025 GCF_000195655.1 Klebsiella sp. MS 92-3 | reverse complement strand
GGGGGGAGCGGGGGGGGGGGGGGGGGGGGGGCGGGGCCCAGCCCGATCCGCCGCCTTTTCCGCCGCGCCCAGGCTGCGGCTCAGGATATTGACGGCAAAGATTATCCGGGTGAATAATCCGGAGCGGTTATGCCGCTTTCCCCTCGCGCCCGTCGCGACGCTCCGGGTTACGGATGACATAAGCGTTTCGTATGACCGGGATAAACTCCCGCCGATCAATACTCATTGCTGCTGTTTTATCTTGATTTTGCAGGGGCGCAACATTGCACGGCACCGTGTTACCACCACTCAAAAAAGGCTGGCAGGCTACGCTGGATCTCCGCTTTCAGCAGGCCGGCGGCAAGACCGTTCTCGCCAGCGCCCAACACGTCGGCCCGCTGACCGTCCAGCGCCCGTTTTACCCGGAAGAAGAGACCTGTCACCTCTATCTGCTTCACCCGCCCGGCGGCATCGTCGGCGGTGATGAGCTGACAATTAGCGCGCACCTTGCCCCCGGCTGCCATACGCTGATAACCATGCCTGGCGCCAGCAAGTTTTACCGCAGCAGCGGCGCGCAAGCGCTAGTTCGCCAGCAGTTGACCCTTGCCCCGCAGGCGACCCTGGAGTGGCTCCCGCAGGATGCCATCTTCTTTCCCGGGGCGAATGCCCGGCTGTTCACTACCTTTCATCTTTGCGCCTCCAGCAGGCTGCTGGCCTGGGATCTGCTCTGCCTTGGCCGCCCGGTGATTGGCGAAACCTTCAGCCACGGCACCCTCAGCAACCGGCTGGAGGTATGGGTGGACGATGAGCCGCTGCTGGTCGAGCGCCTGCAGCTGCAGGAGGGAGAGCTCTCCAGCGTCGCCGAACGTCCCTGGGTCGGCACTTTGCTGTGCTATCCGGCTACCGATGCCCTGCTCGACGGGGTGCGCGACGCGCTGGCGCCGCTCGGTCTCTACGCCGGCGCCAGCCTGACCGACCGCCTGCTGACGGTGCGTTTCCTCAGTGACGATAATCTGATTTGCCAGCGGGTGATGCGCGACGTATGGCAGTTTCTGCGCCCTCATCTCACCGGTAAATCTCCCGTACTTCCCCGAATCTGGCTGACTTAAGAGAACGTTATGGAACTGACCCCCCGAGAAAAAGACAAGCTGTTGCTGTTTACCGCCGCGCTGGTGGCGGAGCGTCGCCTGGCCCGCGGCCTGAAGCTCAACTATCCGGAGTCCGTGGCCCTGATCAGCGCCTTTATTATGGAAGGCGCTCGGGACGGCAAAAGCGTGGCCTCGCTGATGGAGGAAGGCCGTCACGTCCTGACCCGCGAGCAGGTGATGGAGGGCGTCCCGGAAATGATCCCGGATATCCAGGTCGAAGCCACCTTCCCGGACGGCTCGAAGCTGGTCACCGTTCACAACCCGATTATCTGAGGTAGCGCCATGATCCCCGGTGAATATCACGTTAAGCCCGGTCAGATAGCCCTGAATACCGGCCGGGCAACCTGTCGCGTGGTCGTTGAGAACCACGGCGATCGGCCGATTCAGGTCGGTTCGCACTACCATTTCGCCGAGGTTAACCCGGCGCTGAAGTTCGACCGTCAGCAGGCCGCCGGCTATCGCCTGAATATCCCGGCGGGCACGGCGGTACGCTTTGAACCCGGCCAGAAACGCGAGGTCGAGCTGGTGGCCTTCGCCGGTCACCGCGCCGTCTTCGGCTTCCGCGGCGAGGTCATGGGCCCTCTGGAGGTAAACGATGAGTAATATTTCACGCCAGGCCTATGCCGATATGTTCGGCCCCACCGTCGGCGACAAGGTGCGCCTGGCGGATACCGAGCTGTGGATCGAGGTGGAGGACGATTTGACCACCTACGGGGAAGAGGTCAAATTCGGCGGCGGCAAAGTGATCCGCGACGGCATGGGCCAGGGACAGATGCTTGCCGCCGACTGTGTCGACCTGGTGCTCACCAACGCGTTGATTGTCGATCACTGGGGGATCGTTAAGGCCGATATCGGCGTGAAGGACGGCCGGATCTTCGCCATCGGCAAAGCCGGCAACCCCGACATCCAGCCCAACGTCACCATCCCCATCGGCGCCGCGACGGAAGTGATCGCCGCCGAAGGAAAAATTGTCACCGCCGGCGGGATCGATACCCATATTCACTGGATCTGTCCGCAGCAGGCGGAAGAGGCGCTGGTCTCCGGCGTGACCACCATGGTCGGCGGCGGCACCGGCCCGGCCGCGGGCACCCATGCCACCACCTGCACCCCGGGCCCGTGGTATATCTCACGCATGCTGCAGGCGGCCGACAGCCTGCCGGTCAATATCGGCCTGCTGGGCAAGGGCAACGTTTCTCAGCCGGATGCCCTTCGCGAGCAGGTGGCGGCGGGCGTTATTGGCCTGAAGATCCATGAGGACTGGGGCGCCACCCCGGCGGCGATCGACTGTGCGTTAACCGTCGCCGATGAAATGGACATCCAGGTCGCCCTGCACAGCGACACCCTGAATGAATCCGGATTTGTGGAAGACACCCTCGCCGCCATCGGCGGGGGCGCC
>NZ_GL882796.1:14020-18424 GCF_000195655.1 Klebsiella sp. MS 92-3 | reverse complement strand
CCCCCCGGGGGGGGGGCCCCCCCCCCCCCCGCCCGCGGGGGGCGCACCATCCACACCTTCCATACCGAAGGGGCCGGCGGCGGCCATGCGCCGGACATCATCACCGCCTGCGCCCACCCGAACATTTTGCCGTCGTCCACCAACCCAACGCTGCCCTACACCCTCAACACCATCGATGAACATCTCGATATGCTGATGGTCTGCCACCATCTGGACCCGGACATCGCCGAGGACGTGGCCTTTGCCGAGTCGCGCATTCGCCGGGAAACCATCGCTGCGGAAGACGTGCTGCACGATCTCGGCGCCTTCTCGCTCACCTCCTCCGATTCGCAGGCCATGGGCCGCGTCGGGGAAGTGATTCTCCGCACCTGGCAGGTGGCGCATCGCATGAAGGTGCAGCGCGGAGCGCTGGCGGAGGAGACCGGGGATAACGACAACTTCCGCGTGAAGCGCTACATCGCCAAATACACCATCAACCCGGCGCTGACCCACGGCATCGCACACGAAGTCGGATCCATTGAGGTGGGTAAGCTGGCTGACCTCGTGGTCTGGTCGCCAGCCTTCTTCGGCGTGAAACCGGCCACCGTGATCAAAGGCGGCATGATCGCCATCGCGCCGATGGGCGATATCAATGCCTCTATTCCGACCCCGCAGCCGGTGCACTACCGCCCGATGTTTGGCGCGCTGGGCAGCGCCCGCCATCACTGCCGCCTCACCTTCCTGTCGCAGGCGGCGGCAGCCAATGGCGTTGCCGAGCGGCTGAACCTGCGCAGCGCGATCGCCGTGGTGAAAGGCTGCCGTACGGTGCAGAAAGCCGACATGGTGCACAACAGCCTGCAGCCTAACATCACCGTCGACGCCCAGACCTATGAGGTGCGGGTGGATGGCGAACTTATCACCAGCGAGCCGGCAGACGTTCTGCCGATGGCGCAACGATATTTTCTGTTTTAAGGAGAGCGGATGCTTTATTTAACTCAACGTCTGGAGATCCCCGCCGCCGTGACCGCCAGCGTTACGCTGCCGATTGATGTTCGCGTCAAAAGCCGGGTTAAGGTCACCCTCAACGATGGCCGGGAAGCCGGCCTGCTGCTGCCCCGCGGCCTGCTGCTGCGCGGCGGCGATGTGCTCAGCAACGAAGAAGGCACCGAGTTTGTGCAGGTGATTGCCGCTGATGAAGGGGTGTCGGTAGTGCGCTGCGACGATCCGTTTATGCTGGCGAAGGCCTGCTACCACCTCGGCAACCGTCACGTGCCGCTGCAGATCATGCCGGGCGAGCTGCGCTACCATCACGATCACGTGCTGGACGATATGCTGCGCCAGTTCGGCCTGACGGTGACCTTTGGCCAGCTGCCGTTCGAGCCGGAAGCCGGCGCTTACGCCAGCGAGAGCCACGGTCATCATCATGCTCATCATGACCACCACGCTCACAGCCACTAGCATGTCGACAGCGGAACAACGCCTGCGGCTGATGCAGCTGGCCAGCAGCAACCTGCCGGTAGGGGGTTACAGCTGGTCCCAGGGGCTGGAGTGGGCTGTGGAAGCCGGCTGGGTGCCGGACGTCGCGGCCTTCGAGCGCTGGCAGCGACGCCAGATGACGGAAGGCTTTTTTACCGTTGACCTGCCGCTGTTCGCCCGCCTGTACCGCGCCTGCGAACAAGGCGATATCGCTGCGGCCCAGCGCTGGACCGCCTATCTGCTGGCCTGCCGGGAAACTCGTGAACTGCGGGAGGAAGAGCGCAACCGCGGCGCGGCGTTTGCCCGTCTGCTGAGCGACTGGCAGCCGGACTGTCCGCCGCCGTGGCGCTCCCTGTGCCAGCAAAGCCAGCTCGCCGGGATGGCCTGGCTCGGCGTGCGCTGGCGTATCGCCCTGCCCGAGATGGCCCTCAGCCTGGGCTATAGCTGGATTGAGAGCGCCGTGATGGCCGGCGTCAAGCTGGTCCCCTTCGGCCAGCAGGCCGCCCAGCAGCTGATTTTACGTCTTTGTGACCACTACGCGGCCAAGATGCCCCGCGCGCTGGCCGCGCCGGACGGCGATATCGGATCGGCCACCCCGCTCGCCGCCATCGCCTCTGCCCGGCATGAAACCCAATACTCTCGATTATTCCGTTCCTAGGAGAAGCCATGAACTCTTATAAACACCCGCTGCGCGTCGGCGTCGGCGGCCCGGTCGGCTCCGGTAAAACCGCTCTGCTGGAAGCGCTGTGTAAAGCGATGCGCGATACCTGGCAGCTGGCGGTGGTCACTAACGACATCTATACCAAAGAAGATCAGCGCATCCTCACCGAAGCGGGCGCGCTGGCGCCTGAACGCATCGTCGGTGTGGAAACCGGCGGCTGCCCGCATACGGCGATCCGCGAAGATGCCTCAATGAACCTCGCCGCCGTGGAAGCGCTGAGTGAAAAGTTCGGTAACCTCGACCTTATCTTCGTGGAAAGCGGCGGCGATAACCTGAGCGCCACCTTCAGCCCGGAGCTGGCGGATCTGACCATCTACGTCATCGATGTGGCCGAAGGGGAGAAGATCCCGCGCAAAGGCGGACCGGGGATCACCAAATCCGATTTCCTGGTGATCAATAAAACCGACCTTGCCCCCTATGTGGGCGCGTCGCTGGAGGTGATGGCGAGCGATACCCAGCGTATGCGCGGCGATCGCCCATGGACCTTCACCAATCTGAAGCAGGGCGACGGCCTGAGCACCATTATCGCCTTCCTCGAAGACAAAGGCATGCTTGGCAAATAGGCCTGTTGCACCAGCCGGGCGCAAGCGCGTCCGGATGGTGCAGCCTCTGCTCTCTCTTTATATCATCCTGCCTCCACCTCCGCGCCACGCCTGCCCTGCAATATGGCATAAGGTTTGCTAATTCAAGTCATGCCTAACCATTAAGGAATGACTATGTCATCACTGGATCTTAACCCTGAATTACCCGCGACAACGCGGACTTCCGGCTCCCGGGAAACCTTAGAAGATTACACCTTACGTTACGCCCCGCTGAGCTTCCGCCGCTGGGGTCCGGGCGTCGTCGCGGTCACCGCGCTGGGCGGCATCGCCTATCTGGCCGACTTTTCCATCGGCGCCAGCATCGGTATGGCCTGGGGCACCAGCAACGCCATCTATTCGATCCTGGTGGCGGCGCTGGTGATCTTCCTCACCGGCATTCCGCTGGCGATCACCGCCGCGCGCTACAACATTGACCTTGACCTGATCACCCGCAGCGCCGGCTTCGGCTATTTCGGCTCGGTGATCACCAGCATTATTTTTGCCGGCTTCACCTTTATCTTCTTCGCCCTCGAAGGCTCGATCATGGCCCAGGGGCTGCTGGTGGGCCTCGGGATCCCGCTGTGGATGGGGTATCTGATCGCCACCCTGATGGTGCTCCCGCTGGTGGTCTATGGCATGAAAGCTCTGACCCGCCTGCAGGTGTGGACCACGCCGCTGTGGCTGGTGCTGATGGTGGTGCCGGTGGTGTGGCTGATTGTCAAAGATCCGCAGCTGGTGGACGGCTTCCTGCATTTCGCCGGTAAAAACAGCGCGTCGACGGTGGATATCACCGCCATCATGCTCGGCGCCGGGGTATGCCTGTCGCTGATCATGCAGATTGGCGAGCAAATTGATTACCTGCGCTTTATGCCGCCTAAGACCGCGGAGAACCGTAAAAGCTGGTGGCTGGCGGTCTTTTCCGCCGGCCCGGGCTGGGTGGTGTTAGGCGCGATCAAACAGATCATCGGCGCCTTCCTCGGCTTCTATCTGTTGACCCGTTTCCCGGCGGTGCACAATACCGAACCGGTGCAGCAGTTCGTCAGCGTCTTCGATAACCTGGTGCCCGGCTGGCTGGCCCTGACGCTGGCGGTGGTGCTGGTGGTGATCTCGCAGATCAAAATTAACGTCACCAATGCCTACTCCGGCTCGCTGGCGTGGACCAGCGCCTGGACCCGCACCACCAAACGCTATCCGGGACGGATTATTTTTGTGGTGGTCAACCTGGCGATTGCCCTGGCGCTGATGGAGGGCGATATGTTCAGCGCCCTGTCGTGGATCCTCGGCTTTTACTCCAACTTCGCCATCGCCTGGGTCGTGGTGGTGGCGACCGACATCACCTTTAATAAAGGCTTGCTCAAGCTGGCGCCGGCGCAGCCGGAGTATCGTCGCGGCATGATCTACAACGTTAACCCGGTGGGCGTGGTCTCCTTTGGTCTGGCCGCCGGGCTGTCGATCTGCGCCTTCTTCGGTCTGCTGGGGGCGACGCTGGCGCCGTTCTCGCCGCTGATTGCGCTGGTCGTTGCCTTTGTCATGACCCCGCTGATGGGGCTCCTTACCCGCGGGCGCTACTATATTAAGCAGGTGGATGACGGCATCGCCGAACCCCGGCCGCGCCGCGGGGGGGGGGGGGGCGGCCCCCCCCCCCTC
>NZ_GL882796.1:6686-13918 GCF_000195655.1 Klebsiella sp. MS 92-3 | reverse complement strand
GGGGAACGCCTCCACCACCGTGTATCAATGCGTTAGCTGTGAGGAAGAGTACGAGCGCCCGGACGTGATGCACTCGCACAAGCATCAGGGAGCCATCTGCTCGCTGTGTAAAAGTATGGAGTAGTCAGGAAGGCAGGCCGACGTGACGTCGGCCTGTTTCAGGATGCGTTAGGCGGCAGGCAGCTCGGCCAGCGGCCAGCGCGGGCGAACCGTCACGCCGAGCTCGGCTTTGGCGCCGGTTTGCAGACGCACCATGCCGGCGTAGGCGATCATCGCGCCGTTGTCAGTACAGAACTCAGGGCGAGCGTAGAACACCTCGCCGCCGCGTTTTTGCATCATCTCCGCCAGCTTCGCCCGCAGGGTACGGTTGGCGCTCACGCCTCCCGCCATCACCAGACGCTTAAAGCCGGTTTGCTCCAGCGCGCGGCGACATTTAATCATCAGCGTATCGACGACCGCATCCTCAAACGCCCGGGCGATGTCGGCGCGGGTTTGCTCATCGTCGCCGTTGCTGCGAATGGTGTTGGCGGCGAAGGTCTTCAGGCCGGAGAAGCTGAAGTCCAGCCCCGGACGGTCGGTCATCGGCCGCGGGAAGACAAAGCGGCCTTCGGTGCCCTGGGACGCCATTTTCGACAGCATCGGCCCGCCGGGATAATCCAGTCCCAGCAGCTTCGCCGTCTTATCAAAGGCTTCGCCCGCCGCATCGTCAATCGACTCGCCCAGCAGTTCATACTGACCAATACCGGTGACGCTAATCAACTGGGTGTGGCCGCCGGAAACCAGCAGCGCGACGAACGGGAACGCCGGCGGATTATCTTCCAGCATCGGCGCCAGCAGATGCCCTTCCATATGGTGTACCGGGATCGCCGGCACGTTCCAGGCGAAGGCCAGCGCCCGGCCAACGGTCGCCCCGACCAGCAGCGCGCCGACCAGGCCTGGACCCGCCGTATAGGCGACGGCGTCGATATCTTTCGCCGTCAGACCGGCTTCTTTCAGCGCCGCCTGGATCAGCGGCACCGTTTTGCGCACGTGGTCGCGCGATGCCAGCTCCGGCACCACGCCGCCGTAATCCGCATGCAGTTTCACCTGACTATACAATTGGTTGGCTAACAGACCTTGCTGGTCGTCATAAATCGCGATGCCGGTTTCATCGCAGGATGTTTCAATGCCCAGTACACGCATGAGTTGTTTTACCTCGCTTCAATACCGCGCAGTGTAGGTCCAATGACCGGCGATGTAAAACTTTGCTCACCCCTGGTGCTCTCTTCGTGTATACTCCTCACCCTTATAAAAGTCCCTTTCAAAAAAGGCGCCGGTGCTTTACAAAGCAGCAGTAGTTGCAGTAAAATTCCGCACCATTTTGAAATAAGCTGGCATTGCGGCCAGCGGCAAACCGAATTAATCAAAGGTGAGAGGCACATGCCGGTAATTAAAGTACGTGAAAACGAGCCGTTCGACGTAGCTCTGCGTCGCTTCAAGCGTTCCTGCGAAAAAGCAGGTGTTCTGGCGGAAGTTCGTCGTCGTGAGTTCTATGAAAAACCGACTACCGAACGTAAGCGCGCTAAAGCTTCTGCAGTGAAACGTCACGCGAAGAAACTGGCTCGCGAAAACGCACGCCGTACTCGTCTGTACTAATCTGTTGAGAGCGACGCTCTCAATTCAGACCGAGTTGTAGTTGTAAGGCCGTGCTTCCGAAAGGAATGCGCGGCTTATTTTCGTTTATAGTCATCAGAAATAACGGGGCTTATGGCTGGACGAATTCCACGTGTATTTATTAGCGATCTGCTTGCCAGAACCGACATCGTCGATCTGATCGATGCGCGGGTAAAGCTGAAAAAGCAGGGCAAAAATTTTCACGCGTGCTGTCCGT
Organism: Klebsiella sp. MS 92-3; assembly: GCF_000195655.1. NCBI lineage: Bacteria > Pseudomonadati > Pseudomonadota > Gammaproteobacteria > Enterobacterales > Enterobacteriaceae > Klebsiella > Klebsiella sp. MS 92-3. Next base: position 12,048 of record NZ_GL882796.1, on the reverse strand, counting down.
TCCATAACGAAAAAACCCCCTCTTTCACCGTCAACGGTGAAAAACAGTTTTACCACTGCTTCGGCTGCGGGGCGCACGGCAATGCTATCGACTTCCTGATGAACTACGACAAGCTCGAGTTCGTGGAAACGGTCGAAGAGCTGGCCGCCATGCACAACCTCGAAGTGCCTTATGAAGCAGGCAACGGACCCAGCCAGATAGAGCGCCATCAACGGCAGAACCTCTACCAGTTACTGGATGGTCTGAATGCGTTTTATCAACAGTCTCTGATGCAGCCCGCCGCCGATCCTGCGCGCCAGTACCTGGCGAAACGGGGGTTAAGCAGCGAGGTGATTACGCGCTTTGCCATCGGCTATGCTCCCCCAGGTTGGGATAACGTTTTAAAACGGTTTGGCGGCAATCAGGAAAACCGCCAGTCGCTTATTGATGCCGGCATGCTGGTCACCAACGATCAGGGACGCAGTTACGACCGCTTCCGCGAACGGGTGATGTTCCCCATCCGCGATAAGCGAGGCCGGGTGATTGGGTTTGGCGGACGGGTGCTGGGCGATGCCCTGCCGAAGTATCTGAACTCCCCGGAAACCGACATATTCCATAAAGGCCGCCAGCTGTATGGCCTGTATGAAGCGCAGCAGGATAACCCCGAACCACCGCGTTTGCTGGTTGTCGAAGGGTATATGGACGTCGTGGCGCTGGCGCAGTACGACATTAATTATGCCGTGGCCTCGCTGGGTACCTCGACCACGGCCGACCATATCCAGCTGCTGTTCCGGGTGACGAATAACGTCATCTGCTGCTACGACGGCGACCGGGCCGGCCGCGATGCCGCCTGGCGCGCGCTGGAGACGGCGCTGCCGTACATGACCGATGGTCGCCAGCTACGCTTTATGTTTCTGCCTGACGGCGAAGACCCGGATACGCTGGTGCGTAAAGAGGGCAAAGCGGCGTTCGAGGCGCGGATGGAGCAGGCTCAGCCGCTCTCCACGTTCTTGTTTAACAGCCTGCTGCCGCAGGTCGATCTGAGTACTCCGGACGGGCGCGCGCAGCTGAGCACGCTGGCGCTGCCGCTGATAACCCAGGTCCCGGGCGAAACGCTGCGCATCTATTTGCGTCAGGAGTTGGGCAATAAGCTGGGCATTTTAGATGACGCGCAGCTTGAACGATTAATGCCAAAACAGGCGGAAAATGGCGCGCCGCGTCCCGCACCGCAGCTAAAACGCACGACCATGCGTATACTGATAGGACTGCTGGTGCAAAACCCGGATCTGGCGCCGTTAGTCCCGCCGCTGGAGGGACTGGACTCGCGCAAAATGCCGGGACTGAGCCTGTTCAGCGAACTGGTGAAGAGCTGTCTGGCGCAGCCTGGTCTGACAACCGGGCAACTTTTAGAGCAATATCGCGGCACAAAAGAGGCGGCAACCCTTGAAAAACTGTCGATGTGGGACGATATAGCAGATAAAGACATCGCTGAACAAACCTTCACCGACTCGCTCAACCATATGTTTGATTCACTGCTGGAACTGCGACAGGAAGAGTTGATAGCTCGCGATCGCACACACGGTTTAAGCAGTGAAGAACGCCGGGAGCTCTGGACCATCAGCCAGGAGCTGGCGAAAAAATAAATGACAGACAATATCCTTCACGTTGTATCAAAGCAGTAAGAAAACGCAGAACAACGTGAAGGAAAAGTATTTAACGGCTTAAGTGCCGAGTATCGATCGGGAAGCCCCCGACAGCCGCGCAGAGGCGCAGCGGCAATAATATAAGTACGCCCTCGCTTTAAATGTCGACAGCCCGTCTGCCGACACCAATCAAACGAATTAAGTGTGGATACCGTCTTATGGAGCAAAACCCGCAGTCACAGCTGAAGCTTCTTGTCCAACGTGGTAAGGAGCAAGGCTATCTGACCTATGCCGAGGTCAATGACCATCTGCCGGAAGATATCGTCGATTCCGATCAGATCGAAGACATCATCCAAATGATCAACGACATGGGTATTCAGGTGATGGAAGAAGCACCGGATGCCGATGATCTGATGCTTGCCGAAAACACCGCGGATGAAGATGCTGCCGAAGCCGCCGCGCAGGTGCTCTCCAGCGTGGAATCCGAAATCGGGCGCACGACCGACCCGGTGCGTATGTACATGCGTGAAATGGGTACCGTAGAGCTGCTGACCCGTGAAGGCGAAATTGACATCGCCAAACGCATCGAAGACGGCATCAATCAGGTGCAGTGCTCCGTTGCCGAATATCCGGAAGCGATCACCTACCTGCTTGAGCAGTACGACCGCGTTGAAGCGGAAGAAGCCCGTCTGTCCGATCTGATCACCGGTTTCGTCGATCCGAACGCCGAAGAAGATATGGCGCCAACCGCCACCCACGTTGGCTCCGAGCTGTCTCAGGAAGAGATGGATGACGACGAAGACGAAGACGAAGATGAAGACGCCGACGACAACAGCGATGACGACAACAGCATCGACCCAGAGCTGGCCCGTGAGAAATTCGCCGAGCTGCGTACCCAGTACGAGCTGACGCGCGACACCATCAAAGCCAAAGGTCGTAGCCATGCCGCCGCCCAGGAAGAGATCCTGAAGCTGTCTGAAGTCTTCAAGCAGTTCCGCCTGGTGCCGAAGCAGTTCGATTACCTGGTCAACAGCATGCGCAGCATGATGGATCGCGTTCGTACTCAGGAACGTATCATCATGAAGCTGTGCGTTGAGCAGTGCAAAATGCCGAAGAAAAACTTCATCACCCTGTTCACCGGCAACGAAACCAGCGAAACCTGGTTCAACGCCGCGGTGGCAATGAACAAGCCGTGGTCTGAGAAGCTGCTGGAAGTGAAAGAAGATGTGCAGCGCGGCCTGCAGAAACTGCAGCAGATTGAAGAAGAGACCGGCCTGACCATCGAGCAGGTTAAAGATATCAACCGTCGCATGTCCATCGGCGAAGCGAAAGCCCGTCGTGCGAAGAAAGAGATGGTTGAAGCGAACCTGCGTCTGGTTATCTCTATCGCCAAGAAATACACCAACCGCGGTCTGCAGTTCCTCGACCTGATTCAGGAAGGCAACATCGGTCTGATGAAAGCGGTCGATAAGTTCGAATACCGTCGCGGCTACAAGTTCTCGACCTACGCCACCTGGTGGATCCGTCAGGCCATCACCCGCTCTATCGCGGATCAGGCGCGCACCATCCGTATTCCGGTGCATATGATTGAGACTATCAACAAGCTCAACCGTATCTCCCGTCAGATGCTGCAGGAGATGGGCCGTGAACCGACCCCGGAAGAGCTGGCTGAGCGTATGCTGATGCCGGAAGACAAAATCCGTAAAGTGCTGAAGATCGCCAAAGAGCCTATCTCCATGGAAACGCCGATCGGCGACGATGAAGATTCGCATCTGGGGGATTTCATCGAGGATACCACCCTCGAGCTGCCGCTGGATTCTGCGACCACCGAGAGCCTGCGCGCGGCAACGCATGACGTGCTGGCCGGCCTCACCGCTCGTGAAGCGAAAGTGCTGCGTATGCGTTTCGGTATCGACATGAACACCGACCACACGCTGGAAGAAGTGGGTAAACAGTTCGACGTTACCCGCGAACGTATCCGTCAGATCGAAGCGAAGGCGCTGCGTAAACTGCGCCACCCGAGCCGTTCTGAAGTGCTGCGTAGCTTCCTCGACGATTAATCGTCGCGGGGCATCGTCTACAGCCTGTTAAAAAGCTCCCTGCGGGGAGCTTTTTTTATGGCGTTCAGGTGGCCATCCCGGGAAAGTCGCCTCTCTCCGCTACTGGCCGCGGGTTGCCAGGGCATCGTCCAGTTCACGATAGGCCGCCACCAGCTTATCGAGCGTCGCCCGGTTTAAGCCGCTGGGATTAGGCAGCACCCACACTTGGGTCGTCCCGATGGTCATGGCCTGTTTCCCCCACTTCGCGCCGCGCTGGTTAAAGGCCAGCTCGAAGGCCTGCTTGCCGAGCACCGCCAGCGCCTGCGGCTGATACTCCTCAATCTTCCGCACCAGCTCACGGCCGCCGCTGCGTAACTCCTGCAAGGCGACCTCGCTGGCCTGCACCGTCGGACGCTCTACCAGCATGGTGATGCCGCAGCGCGTATCCAGCAGCTGCAGCTCCTCTTCCGGCCTGAGCTGCCGATCGGTGAACCCGGCCTGATGGATGACCTTCCAGAAGCGATTGCCAGGATGGGCAAAATGAAAGCCGGTATGGGCGGAGGACTTCCCCGGGTTGATACCGCAAAAGACAACGCGCAGGCCCGGCGCAAGGATATCGCTAATCATGTTTTCTCCGGCTGTATGGCTAAAACATGATTATAAAGGATTGAAAATGCATTGTTTATAAAAACAGCAGCTGCGCGCTTTACGCTGGATTGCAATCGCCAGTTACTTTATAATCCCTCGCCACGGCCCCTTAGCTCAGTGGTTAGAGCAGGCGACTCATAATCGCTTGGTCGTTGGTTCAAACCCAACAGGGGCCACCAAATTTTAGATTTAAAATCATATAATTAAGCCACTCGAAAGAGTTGCTTTTTTGTTCCTGAATTTTAAAATGGCACCACAAACCGCTGAGCAGCGCGCATGGCTTAGCGTGTTGTCGCTATCCCATTAAGAGGATAAAAAGTCCGTTATAACGCAGGGAAAATTTGCGCTTACGCTAAAACAGATAGCATTCTGCCTTAGCAAAATATTGCTCAGAGCATCTCGGGCAGCCCATAACCGCCGCACTCCTGTTGACTTCTGTCTAACTACGCAACGTAGTCTTGAAATATCTTTCATTCCTGCAATGCTGGAATTCATACTACTCACGATAAATGTAACAACACAGGTCAATTTCCGAAAAATAACCATAGCCTGCGCCAGCTGATCGAAATCAACGCGTTCCTCCCCCCGCTCTTATATATAACCCGCTGACTTACAAAAAGGATGAAATGATGAAAATACGGGATATATCAATCAGTACCTGTCTGGCACTGTTATTAATGGGTTGCGTAGCTAAACCACCCATGGCGACGGAAAATGAAATGAAATAGGCCGCCGCGTTTGCTTTTAATGTCGATGCTTCGCAGGTGACAATTTCCGATGCGAGGCAGCAGGATGTGAAAACCAACTTTGTGGTCACCATCGGCAAAACCAGCCATCGCTGCTATGTGACGAAGGCCGCCGAGCCGAAGCTTTACGGGCTGATCCCGCTGGGCGGCGGTAGCACCGTCTCGGATGCCATCTGCGCAGGCGCCAACCCGACGCTAGCGAGCAAAACCTGCGACGCCCTGTCGCAGAAAGCGGGCCGCTGCTGAGCCTTTGCGCAGAAGAAGGCCGCTAACTGCGCATTTAGTCACTTTTTCTGCCGTTTTACCC
>NZ_GL882796.1:2003-6542 GCF_000195655.1 Klebsiella sp. MS 92-3 | reverse complement strand
CGCTTAGTTCAGCGACCGCACCTGCTGATAAGAATTGAGCCGTTCCCGCAGCGAGGTGAGCCAGACATCCGGCTCCTGACGGCAGATTTCGGTGAGGATCGGCGTCAGCACCAGCTCGGCTTCATGGAAGTCGGTCCACTCCGGCGGCTCCAGTGAAAAAGGATCGTTCATCAGCCAAATCACCATCGGCGTCCAGGCGCGCGGATCCAGTTGCAGATAATCCTGACAGCGCATCATATCTCGGGTCCGCGCCTCATCGGGGACGACATCCTTTCCCACCGCGGCGCTACTCATTGCCAGTACTGTTATTCCTGCCAGCAGATGTTTCCAAACCCATTTTCGCCAGAAGGCGCGTTTTTCTTTCGCCATTGTTATTATTTTACCTGCCAGTTGTCGCCGGACGATATTCCCGAGAACTCACCTTAATAAGAGCAGATTAATCGTTTGCATTTTTTTTAACAGCAGACCGCGCTGAAGCAAGTGAACGCCCGTTCCTACAGCTGTCATCCAGCTATGCAAATATATTCGTCTGGCTCAGCTCCACAATATTTCCCTGGCCCAAAACGATTTGTGTTACAATTACGCCTTATAACGGCATCGATAAAAATAACCCCCGCCGCACCTGCACCAGGCATCGCCCTTCTTTTTTCATATCAGGATTTACGCCCCCATGAATGCGATAATCATTGACGATCATCCATTGGCACGTATCGCCATTCGCAACCTTCTCGACAGCAACGGTATTACCGTCGCGGCAGAGCTCGACAGCGGCGCTCATGCCGTGCAGACCGCGGAAAGCATGCAGCCTGACCTGCTCATCGTCGACGTCGATATTCCGGAGCTCAGCGGTATCGAGGTGCTGGAGCAGCTGCGCAAACGCCGCTACCAGGGAACAATCATCATCATTTCCGCTAAGAATGAACTGTTCTACGGCAAACGCAGCGCCGACTGCGGAGCAAATGGTTTTGTGAGTAAAAAAGAGGGAATGAATAATATCCTCGCCGCAATCGAGGCAGCCAATAATGGCTACAGCTATTTCCCCTTTTCACTGGAACGCTTCTGCACCCACGGCATCACCGATCAGGACCGGCTGGATACGCTGTCAACGCAGGAGATGAAGGTGTTCCGCTATATTCTCAGCGGCGTCGACTACACCACCATCGGCAGCAAAATGAATATCAGCAATAAAACGGTAAGTACCTATAAGGTCCGTCTGATGGATAAATTAGGCTGCAGCACCCTGCTTGAGCTATATGACTTTGCGCAACGCAATAAAATAGGGTGATGGCATGGCGGTTCGTCTTATTTTATCCGTCGTTGTCGGGCTGGCGCTGAGCCTCTCGCCTGCCGCGTATGCCATGAAACAGCTGGAGCTGAAGAGTCATTCTCATATCGCGGCGATCGATATCCCGCTTAGCGGTAAGGAGAAAGCATGGCTGGCGGCGCAGCCTAAGCTGACCATCGGGACCTGGCTTCCCGAGAGGACGCCCATCGTCTACGACGGCGACGAGAAAAGTTATCAGGGCATTAACGCCGACTATCTGGCGCTGATGGCGCACAGCCTCGGACTGAAGGTGATTATCCGCCAGTATGACACCGAGCAGCAGGCGCTCACCGCCCTGGCCGACCGCCAGGTGGATACCCTGCTCACTCAGGTGGCGCACCGGGATGCGCTCGCCCCGGGCCTGGATCAATCCGCGCCGCTGCTTAAAACCTGGCCGACGCTGGTCACCTCGCTGAAATCCCCTCTGCCGCCGCTGACCACTGACCGCCGCGTCACGCTGGCCTGCACCCGCGATTGCGCTTTTTTCGATATTATTCAGCAGGCGTTTCCCAACGCCAAAATCACCCTTTATGATAGCGACTATCAGGCTCTCGCCTCGGTGGTCAGCGGCGAGAATCAGTATTTTATCGGCAACAACATCACCACTGGCCACTGCATCTCGAAATATTTCTCGCAATCGCTGGTTATCGCGCACTATTTTCGTCAGCAGGAGCAACACAACCGCTTTGTCACCCGTGACGATCGGCCAGAGCTGCATCAACTCTTCGACCGTTTTATCCATGCCGTCGACAGCGACACCGCGATGCGGATCATGCAAAACTGGCTCAACCGTGGCGATCTGTCGTTTCTCAATACCCCGCTTACCTTTAGCCCCGAAGAGCAGCGCTGGCTGCAGAAGCATCGTCGCGTCCGCCTGCTGGTGAACCCCTATTTTCCGCCATTTACCCTGGTGGATAACGAGGATGAACTGCGCGGCATCATGGCCGATATGCTGAATATTGTCTCACTCCAGACCGGCCTGCAGTTTGACCCTATTCTGGTGCGCAACCGTCAGGCTCTGGCAAAGCGCATGGAAAAAGAGGACTGGGCGATCATGCCCGCCGCCACCCTGACCCCACAGCCGCAGGCCTACGTCACCCTCAGCGATCCGCTCATTAACGTGGCCTTTGTGCTGGTCGCCCGCGGCAGCGCCCCCGATCAGCATCTGCTGACGCGCTCGGCGCGGATCGCCCTGCCGGTCGGGCCTATCGCCGCCCATGATCTGAAAGCGCGTTTTCCGCTGATTAACTGGGTGGAAACGGATAACGTTGGCGTCGCCATGAAGATGGTAGAAGAAGGCGAAGTGGATGCCGCCGTAGCCTCGGAGCTTTCCGCCCGCTATATGATCGACCACTACTATCCACAGGGTCTGCACTACACCCGCATTGATGGACTCCCCGTCGCGGCCATTCGGCTGGCCATCCCGCGCGATGAACCGGTGCTGGCCGCCATTCTTAACAAAGCGCTGCAGGTTATTCCGCCACGGGATATTCTGCAGATGACCGAGAAGTGGTCGAAAATCTCCAGTCAGCAAATAGAGAACTGGAGCCAGTACAGCCGCCAGTTTTACCAGCTGATCGCCTTTGCGCTGGTGCTGATCGCCATCAGCCTCGGCTGGGGACTCTCCCTGTGTCGGGAAGTGCGCAAACGTAAAGACTCCCAGCAGCGGCTCGAGGAGGAGCTGGCGCAGAAGGAAGCCCTCTCCTGTGCGCTGGAGCGCGAAAAAGACAAAGCGATTCAGGCGACAAAAGCCAAGAGCCGCTTTCTGGCCAGCATGAGCCACGAGCTGCGCACGCCGGTGAGCGCCATCGTCGGCTTTCTGGAGCTGCTGGCGAAACCGGAGCTGAACGGCGGCCAGCGTAAAGAGGCGATCGAGCTGGCGGGATCGACGGCGCAAACCCTACTGGGACTTATCGGCAATATTCTTGATATCGACAAGATTGAATCGGGAAAATACCAGGTTACCCCGCAGTGGAGCGATGTCGCACAGTTAGTGTCGCAGCAGTGTCATACCTTCGACGCGCTGGCGCAGCAAAAGGGCATCGATCTGCACTACCATAACGCGCTGCAGGAAGGGAACATGCTGTGGGTCGACCCGCAGGCGCTACGGCAAATCCTCAATAATCTCATCGGCAATGCGCTGAAGTTTACCGTCGAAGGCGCAATTCAGGTCTCCTGCCGGCTGACGCCGGCGAATGAGACACAGGGAGAGCTGGCCCTCATGGTTAGCGACAGCGGCTGCGGGATCAGTGAAGCAGAGCAGGCCACCCTCTTCCACCGCTATGCCCAGGCGCGCCAGGGACGACAGCAGACCGGCTCCGGACTGGGGCTGGTCATTTGCAAAGAGCTGGTTGCGCTGATGCAGGGTCGCCTGGAGATGGTCAGCCGTCCGGGCGTGGGGACCACTTTCACCATCACGCTGCCGGTCAAGGCGAGCCGCTGCGCGATCCACGCGCCGCAGGCGTCGCCCGCCAGACCGCAAGCTCTACCCGGGCTGGCGATACTGATAGCGGACGATCACCCCACCAACCGGCTACTGCTCAAGCGCCAGCTCAGCACTATCGGCTATAGCGTCGATGAAGCCTGCGACGGTGAAGAGGCAGAGAATAAGCTCGCCAGCAAACATTACGATCTGCTGATAACGGACCTCAATATGCCGAAGAAAGATGGCCTGGCGCTGGCGGCCTCGCTACGCCGTCGCTATCCGGGCCTGGTAATTTGGGGCGTGACTGCCAGCGCGCTGCCGCAGTCGCGGGAGGCGTGTCTGGCCAGCGGCATGAATATGTGTCTGTTTAAGCCGGTGTCGGTCCAGACGCTGAGTCATGAGCTCAGCCGTTTAGCGGTGGGCCGCGCATCACCTCACGCTACCCGGCACCTGAAGCTCAGCGTGCTGAGCGAGAATACGGGGGGAGACCAGGCGCTGATGAATGAGATGCTGGAGACGTTCCGCGATGCGTCGGCCGCGGATTTACAGGCTGCCGGACAGGCAATCGCCCGGCATGAGCCGCAGACCTTTCTGCGGGCGCTGCACCGCCTGCACGGTTCAGCACAAATTCTGGGGATTACTGCGCTACAACAACTGTGCGCCCCTTTTGAGGCAAAGCGGCCTGATTCGCTGACGCCGGCAAGCTGTCTGGAGGTGGTACAGCGCATCACCGGCGTCATGCGCGAGATCGATGGCGAAATCGACGCCCTGATCGGCCGCTAGCCGTTCC
>NZ_GL882796.1:0-1871 GCF_000195655.1 Klebsiella sp. MS 92-3 | reverse complement strand
CAGTCCGCCTGCCCGAGCGTTAAGGGGACATCCTTGTCAGTTTTTTCCTCTGCGCTCTCTCAGGGTGGAACAAGTATCAGTTGCCTGCCACCAGCATCTCGCTATCCACCACAATGCCCTCTTCAGCGCCCTTCAGCACCAGATTCGCTTCGTAATATTTACCGGCTTTCAGCAGTTCTTGCGCCTGCGCTACCGCCTTACGGGTCTGGTTAAGCGGCATCAGATACTGGTTCTCAATCACGCCAATACCGGCCAGACGCAGGGTATCGATAGCCCCTTTCTGATCGCCTTTCGCCAGCTTTTCGTTGGCGGATTGGATAGCGCTCTCTTTTTCCGGCGTGGCCACATAGTCTTCAGACAGGGCGATAGAGGCGTTAATGATCACATAGCGATCGGCGATCATTTTGGCTTTAGCATCAGTTTTCACAAACTTCGCCCAGCTGGCATCATCGGCGGCCAGCAGCGCGGCGGCGTCGTCTGTCAGTTTTTTGGCGCTATCCGGCTGGCCATGGAACAGCGCCAGACGGGCGAACTGGATGTCGCGCATCGCATTCGCGCCCTGCACCGCCACCTGCAGCACATCGGCGGCTTCTTTCTGTACCTGCGTCGTGGCTGCCGCGGCTGGCGCGGCTGGCGCTGCCGTCGCGCTATCTGTTGCCCATACCGGAGAGGTACTCATCATGGTTGCCAGCAGGCTCGCCAGAATGACTTTTTTCATCGTTGACTCCTGATTAAAATCGGTAAGCATCACCAAACGCAGCCAGCTTAAAAAATATCGCGGGCATTGAGAATCAGAGCCCAGAAGTAATATTGCGGGCCTGGTCTGACAGCTGTCAGACCAGGCGTATAAAGTGGCCTCGGCGCTCTTATTTACGCCTGCCGATCGCGCAGCCTACTATTTTCCTCAGACCTTTCTTTTGGCCCGCTGAATAAACCCTCACGCTTTTTATTCAGCGTCAGGCCGCCAACCGGGATCTGCGGAGCAATTATGTTTATGTTTAGCCATTACACCTTAAATGCGTTTAGCCCACGCGTCTTCATTCGATATAAACGGCATGCCTGCCTGATGGCGGTATTGCTGTTTATCTGCGGAGCCTGTTGTCTGGCCTGGCCGTTGGTCGCCGGCTGGTATCTCGCCACAGTAACCGGCATGTTATTGATGATCTGCGGCTTCTATTCGCTGTACAGCCTGATTGTCTTCCGCCAGCAGCACTGGAAATCACGCCTGGTGGCGCTGATCTTCGCCATCGCCTGGATCGTGCTCGGCCTGAGCTTTGTCGTCAATCCTCTCAACGGTATGAGCAGTCTGGCCATTTTATTTGGCTTTTTATTTGTTCTCGGCGGTATTTCCCGCATCGTTAACGGATGTCAAACCCGCCAACAAAGCGGCGCTGGCTGGAATATTTTTATCGGCCTGTTGGATTTACTTATCGCTTGCCTGTGGCTGGCCATGAACCCGCAGCAAAGCTGGTTATTTATTACCGCCTTTATCGGCGTTGAAATGATATTTAGCGCCATCGGCTTGTTGGTCCTGCGCAATAAAATGAAGCACGCTCAGGCTTAAGCCCTATTTTGTCACTGGAGAAGAAAATGAATTTACCTAAAGCACTCGTATTGACCGTGGCGGCTACCACATTCTGTCTGATGACCAGCCCGGCGTTCGCGGTTGAGGAAACCACGCCGCAGAATATGACCTGTCAGGAATTTATGGATATGAACCCAAAAAGCATGACCCCGGTGGCCTTCTGGGTAGTGAATCGCAACACCGACTTTAGCGGCGGCGACTATGTTGACTGGCATGAAGTCGAGACCGTTTCGGTACCGAAAATGCTGCAGGAGTGCCACAAGAACCCCGCCGCTAAACTTGGCGA
>NZ_GL882795.1:47396-50093 GCF_000195655.1 Klebsiella sp. MS 92-3 | reverse complement strand
AAAAAAAAAAAAAAAGGGGGGGGGGGGGGGCCCCTTTTGTGTATGTCGATCAGTGATGGTCTGGGAGCGCGTAGGCGATGATGTAATCGCCGCGATCCGGTGACTGACGGGCGCCGCCGGCATTGATAATGATGTACTGCTTACCGGTTTTCGGTGAGACGTAGGTCATCGGGCCGGACTGGCTGCCGACCGGCAGACGCGATTTCCAGATCTCTTTGCCGTTCGCGGTATCAAAGGCGCGCAGGTAGAAATCCTGGGTGCCGGCGAAGAACAGCAGTCCGGACTGCGTTGCCAGCGATGCGCCAAGGGTCGGCATGCCGATTGGAATTGGCATGTGCATACGGATCCCCAGCGGCCCGGTGTCTTCTACGGTGCCAACCGGCCCCTGCCACACCAGTTTCCCGGTTTTCAGATCTACCGCGGACATGGTGCCGAACGGCGGCTTCTGGCAGGGAATGCCCAGCGGCGACAGGAAACGTTCGCGCATCGCGCCAAACGGCGTGCCCTCCATCGGCACGATGCCCATCTCGATCCCGCTGGCGTCTTTCGCCACCTTCGCGCGCGGCACCATATAGTTGGCCAGGCCCAGACGCATATCGTTGACAAACATCAGGCTGTTGTTTGGATCCAGCGAAACACTGCCCCAGTTCATGCCGCCGAGTGAGCCCGGGAACTGCAGGGAACGATCTTCACCTGGCGGGGTAAAGACGCCCTGATGGCGCATCTCTTTGAACTGAATACGGCACAGCAGCAGGTCGATCGGTGTCGCTCCCCACATATCGGACTCGGTCAACGTCTGGTTGCCGATCATCGGCATCCCTACCGAGTAAGGTTGCGTCGGCGAGTAGCGTTCACCTTTGACGTTGCCCGCCGGCACCGGACGCTCTTCCACTTTGGCCACCGGCTCGCCGGTCTCGCGGTTGAGCATAAAGATCATGCCCTGCTTGCTGGTCTGCACCAGCACCGGGGTGGTGCCGCCCTTGCCGTCAGGCAGATCGTACAGCAGCGGCTGAGACGGCAGGTCAAAGTCCCACAGATCGTGGTGTGTGGTCTGGAAGTGCCAGCGCACCTGGCCGGTGGTGGCATCCACGGCCACGATAGAGGAGCTGTATTTATCGTCCAGCGCGGTACGTTCGCCGCCAAAGAAATCTGGCGTGGCGTTGCCGGTGGGCAGATAGATCAGATTCAGCTTCGCGTCGTAGGACATCGCCGACCAGACGTTTGGCGTACCGCGCGTGTAGGTCTGGCCTTCCGGCGGAACACCGGTCAGCGCTGGATTGCCCGGATCCCACGCCCATGCCAGTTTGCCGGTGTGGACATCAAACGCGCGGACCACGCCCGGCGGTTCGCCAGTGGAGTAGTTATCCGCGACGCGGCCGCCCACCACAACCACATTGCCCGCCACCAGCGGGGTGGAGGTCTGCTGATAGTAACCCGCTTTCACTTCACCCATGCCGACGCTGAGGTCGACAATACCGCCATCGCCGAAGTTTTCGCACAGTTTGCCGGTATCGGCATCAATGGCGATCAGGCGGGCGTCGATGGTCGGCAGGAACAGACGACGGGAACAGGCGGCCGGCTGCGTGCCTGACGCTGGCGCGGTTTGCGCCTGGCTATCTTCGTAATACCCTAAGCCGCGGCAGCGCTGCCAGTTGGGTGAAGAGGATTTGGAGTCATAGCGCCATTTCTCTTTTCCGCTGTCCACATCCAGCGCCAGCACTTTACTGTAAGGGGTACAGACATAGAGAGTATCGCCAATCTGCAGCGGGGTGTTCTGATCTTCTGCGCCCGAGCCGTTGCTCTGTGGGATATCGCCAGTATGCGCTACCCAGGCAACCTGCAGCTGGTTGACGTTTTGTTTGTTGATTTGGTCGAGGGCGGCGAAACGGTCGCCGTGGGTGGTGTTACCCCAGTGCGCCCAGTTTTTCTGCTGTTCGCCTGGCGCGACGGGCTTGACTGGTACCGCTTCAGTCGCGCTGACCAGCGGTGCGGATTTGAACATCCAGCCAAAGCTCACCGCCAGCGCCACGGCGAGAACGGCGGCGACGCCATAGGCCGGGCCTTTTTTCGCCGGTGGGCTGGCGAGGAAAGGCCAGACCAGGGCGGCCAGGAAGGCCAGTACGCCGAGCGCAAACAGGCGCGAGAAGAGCGGCCAGTAGTTCCAGCCAGCGTCACTAATCGCCCAGATCACCGAGGCGATAAACGCCACGGCGTATAACAGAATACCGCCGCGGCGGTTGCGGAAAATCAACACCGCCGCGATGACCATGACCACGCCCATCAGCGCGAAGTACAGTGTACCGCCGACGAGGGCCAGTTTTGCCCCAAGAATACCCACAGCCAGACCGATGATGAGCATCAGTCCGGCGAGAAGCCACTGCAGGATCCGGGGGAATCCGCGCGGCGCGTTGCCAGTTGCCATGTAATCTCCTTAACCACACCAGCCACCTCACTGTGAACCAAATGAAACATGTTGCTTTTGAATCATTTTTGAATGAAGTGGTTTTAACCTTCATAAAACTGTATTTGTTGCTTGATTAGATTTCGAGTGAACCATTTGGTGAAATCGAGACATGATAGATCTGTTAAAGAAGTTTGCGCAAATGTTAATAAATAATTTCGCACTAAATGATTATTTTGCCGAATATGTCTAACGTCATGGGGAGCGGCGTCGGCGCGTTTGCAGGTTCCCCCGCC
>NZ_GL882795.1:46213-47303 GCF_000195655.1 Klebsiella sp. MS 92-3 | reverse complement strand
GGGGGGGGGGGGGGGGGGGAGAAAGGGGGGTCAGGCAGGCATGGACTTACGGATAGCGCTGAGCAGCGTCTGCGTACCCGGGGTCAGTGTCGCATCGACGCGGGTTAAAATGCCGATGGGCTCTCCGGCGCCCTGGGTGGCGATCGGCAGGGCGGTTAGCACGCCACGGCGAAGATCGTCTTTTACCGCCCCGGAAGGGACAAACCAGACATAGTCAAAATCCACCGTCAGCTGGCGCGACAGGGAGGCGGAGAGGGTCTCGATGCAGCCGGCGGGCATCTTACAGCCCTGGCTCTGGAGCAGCGCTTCGGCGTTTTGCCGCGGCACGGTGCCTTTAGGTGAGACCACTACCGGCCACTCCATCACCCGACTAAGGGTCACCGTCTCCTGAAGCAGGGGATGTCCCGGGCGAACCACCAGCTTCAGGGATTCAAGGAACAACAGTTCGTAATGCAGCCCGCTCATCAGCTCCGGGTCGGACATACGTCCAATGCCGATGTCGATCTCCCCGGATTTTAAGCCGGCGAGCAGCATGGTGTTGTTCATAGTGGCGACCTGCAGCGTGATATCTTTTTGCTGCTTGTGAAACTGGCCGATCACCGTCGGCAGGATCCCCAGCGCGGCGGTGGGCAGCGCGCCGATGCGCACGATATCGTTATTCAGGCCCTCTTTGCGGTTCAGCGCCTGGCCGGCCGAATTAAGGGCGTCAAGCACCTTAACGGCATGCGTCAGAAACTGTTCGCCGACCAGGGTTAGCTGCGCCCCAAGACGACCCCGCTCGAACAGCCGGGTACCGGTCAGCTGTTCTAGCTCGTTAAGCGTTTTCGAGAGTGCTGGCTGGCTCAGATTTAATGTTTCAGCCGCGCGCCCCAGCGTTCCCTGTTGAGCGACGGCCACGAAGGTGTGTAGATGGCGCAAGCGAATGCGCTGACTGAAGAGACCATTTTTTTCCATAGTAAGATGATGTTAAAAACACAGCGGTGAAAGAGACAAGCGGACTTGTTTAAATTTGATAACCAGATAGCAAAATATTATTAACATTTGAGTTGGTTACATGACAAGATCTTTCCCTGTGGTTGAAAACGCCCCT
>NZ_GL882795.1:41540-46106 GCF_000195655.1 Klebsiella sp. MS 92-3 | reverse complement strand
GCCCCGCAGAAACGGGGCGAAGGTGGTGGTCACCGCGACGGCTAAATATCGAAAAAGACGGTTTCGTTCTCGCCCTGCAGATGAATGTCAAAACGATAGACCACTTCCGTACCGCGAACCTCGCGCTCGGCGATTAAGGTTTTGCGCCTCACCTCCCACTCGATGAGATTCAGCACCGGGTCGCTGGCGTTAGCCTCGTGTTCATCGGCAAAGTACATCCGCGTATTCAGGCCAATATTGATCCCCCGCGCCACCACCCACAGGTTGACGTGCGGCGCCATCAGCCGGCCATCGCGACCGGCCACCGGGCCCGGCTTGATGGTTTCAAAGCGCCAAATGCCGGAGGTGAAATCAGAGCAGGTACGCCCCCAGCCGCGGAAGGCCGGGTCGACGGCTTTCTGCTGTTGACGATCGTCAGGATGGTTATAGCGACCCGCGGCGTTGGCCTGCCAGATCTCCAGCAGCACATCGCGGACCGGCGTCCCGGAGCCGTCGATAACCCGGCCTTCAATGGTGATGCGCTCCCCGGCGGTATCAGCGGTAGTGAGGACCGGGCCAAAATTTTTCTCAAAAATATGAAAGCCTGCGGCGTCCGGCGCCAGGCCGATATGAACATAGGGTCCCGCCGTCTGCGAGGCGGTTTCAGGCAGATACTCTTTCATCGGGCGGCCCCCTGAGTGCGATTTTCAAACAGCGTGGCGCGGTGGCCGCGCAGAACAAGGTCGAAGCGGTAGGCCAGACAATCCAGCGGTACGGCGGCGTGCATGTCCAGCTCGGCGATCAGCGTGCGCACGGCGTCGTCATTATTAATAGTCCTGACGATCGGGCACTGCTTAATCAGCGGGTCGCCTTCAAAATACATCTGGGTGATCAGGCGCTGGGCCCAGGCGTCGCCCGAGAGAGAAAAATGGATATGCGCCGGACGCCAGTCGCTGGCCTGGTTGCGCCAGGGGTAGGGGCCGGGTTTGATGGTGCGAAAACAGTAATAGCCGTTTTCATCGGTAAGCACCCGGCCGCAGCCGCCAAAGTTCGGGTCAATCGGCGCCAGATACTGATCTTTTTTATGCCGGTAGCGACCGCCAGCATTGGCTTGCCAGACTTCCACCAGCGTATTTTTCATCGGTCGGCCGAATCCATCGCGCACGTAACCGTGGACGATGATCCGCTCGCCGATCGGCAGGCCTTCTTTGGCATAGTTCAGGATTAGGTCATTATCCAGAGGGCCCAGGTCGTCGCGGCTAAATACCGGGCCGGTGATCTCTGACAGCGAGTTCTGCAGAGAGATGAGGGCGTTTTTTGGCGAGCGCAGGACGCTGGTTTTATAGCCCGGCGCGTAAGCGGGCGGGTGGCTACTGTAATCGCGATGGACAACCTCACGTGGGGACCATTTGTCGTTCATAGGGTACTCCGTGTAGACGGTAGAGGGGCATATTGTTGTAATGTCGCCAGAAGCAGTGTGTGTAAATGCATTGTTAATTTAAAGTGAAATTACCGGGTGTTTTTCATAACTATGGGTTATGTTTTGCGCAATGACCTGGGCCGGCGGCAGGTTATCGCCATCACAGTTTGTAAATTCTTCCCCCCGCCGCGAGGCAGCTTTCCTACACTCCAGGAAGTATTCACTGGAGGTAACACATCATGGCGAACACCATCACGGCTGATGAGATTCGGGAGCACTTTTCGCAGGCCATGTCGGCCATGTACCAGCAGGAAGTTCCGCAGTACGGAACGCTGCTGGAGCTGGTGGCTGACGTCAACCTGGCGGTACTGGAAAATAATCCGCAGCTGCATGAACAGCTCGCTAACGCTGACGAGCTGGCGCGCTTAAACGTGGAGCGCCACGGCGCGATTCGCGTGGGCACAGCGGAAGAACTGGCGACGCTCCGTCGCATGTTTGCCATCATGGGGATGTATCCCGTTAGCTATTACGATCTCTCGCAGGCCGGCGTGCCGGTCCACTCCACGGCGTTTCGTCCCATCGACGATGCCGCGCTGGCGCGCAATCCATTTCGGATTTTCACCTCGCTGCTGCGCCTGGAGCTGATTGAAAATCGCGCCCTGCGCGAGCGGGCCGAGGCGATCCTCGCGCGGCGCAAAATCTTCACCCCCCGCTGCCTGGCGCTGATTGCGCAGTATGAAGCAGAGGGCGAATTTACCTCTGCCGACGCGCGCGAGTTTGTCCAGGAGGCGCTGGAGACGTTCCGCTGGCACCGGCAAGCCACCGTCGATGAGGAGACTTACCATGCTCTGCATCGCGAGCACCGCCTGATTGCCGATGTGGTCTGTTTCCCGGGCTGTCATATCAACCATCTCACGCCGCGGACGCTGGATATTGACCGCGTCCAGTCCCTGATGCCGGAGTGCGGTATTGAACCCAAAGCGTTGATTGAAGGGCCACCGCGCCGGGAGGTCCCGATCCTCCTGCGGCAGACCAGCTTTAAGGCGCTTGAGGAGCCGGTGATGTTCGCCGGAGAACACCGAGGCACCCATAGCGCCCGCTTTGGCGAAATTGAGCAGCGGGGCGTGGCGCTGACGCCGAAAGGGCGCGCGCTATACGATCGGCTGCTGCAGGCGGCAGGAACCGGGAAAGATAATCTCAGCCACCAGCAGCATCTACAGGAGGTGTTTAGCGAATTTCCCGACAGCGAATTTCTGCTCCGTCAGCAGGGGCTGGCCTGGTTTCGCTACCGCCTGACGCCCACGGGTGAGGCACATCGCCAGGCGTTTCGCCCGGGCGACGATCCGCAGCCGCTGATTGAGCGCGGGTGGGTGGTCGCCCAGCCGATTATTTATGAAGACTTTTTACCGGTCAGCGCGGCGGGCATTTTTCAGTCCAATCTGGGCAACGAGACCCAGGCGCGCAGCCACGGGAACGCCAGTCGCGAGGCGTTTGAGGCAGCTCTGGGCTGCCCGGTGCAGGATGAGTTTGAACTATACCGACAGGCGGAGGAGCGCAGCAAACGACGTTGCGGTCTGCTGTAAAATCAGTACCCTGCTGGCATCAGCCTTACAGGGAGCAGGTTATGCAACATCCGTCGAAACCGTTGGCGAAAACCCGTCAGGGAACGCTGGCCGGGAGCGCAGAACAGGGGATTCATATCTGGCGCGGCATTCCGTACGCCGCGCCGCCCGTGGGCCCGCTGCGCTGGCGCGCGCCGCAGCCAGCCGCCCGCTGGCAGGGGGTACGTCCAGCCGAGACCTTTTCCGCCGCCAGCTGGCAGGACATTGACTACTGCCGCGAGCTCGGCGGCGGCGATCCTGGCGCCTTCAGCGAAGACTGCTTATATCTCAACGTCTGGGCCCCGGCCAGCGCAGCGCAGCCGCTGCCGGTGATGGTCTGGCTGCACGGCGGCGGGTTTACCATCGGCGCCGGCAGCCTGCCGCCTTACGATGGCAAAGCGCTTGCCAGCCGCGACGTGGTGGTGGTGACAGTTAACTACCGGCTGGGCCATCTAGGCTTTTTCGCCCATCCGGCGCTGGAAGAAGAGGCGGGCGAACGTCTCTATAATTTCGCGTTGCTCGATCAGATTGCCGCTCTGCAGTGGGTTCAGGAGAATATCCACGCCTTCGGCGGGGATGCCGCCAACGTCACGCTGTTTGGCGAATCCGCCGGGGCGCGCAGCGTGCTGTCGCTAATGGCCTCCCCGAAAGCGAAAGGGCTGTTTCATAAAGCGATTATTCAGAGCGGGTATACGCTACCCGATCTGCCGCGGGAAAAAGCGCTGGAAAAAGGGCGCCAGCTGGCGGAACACTTCGCCTTACCGCAAGCCAGCGCTGAGGAATTGCGGGCGATCCCGGCGGAGGCCTTCTGGTCGCTCACCGCGCCTCTGAATACCGGGCCAGCGCCTATTGTCGGAGACGCGGTGCTGCCGCAGCCGATGCTGGAGACCTTCTTTGCCGGCCGCCAGCATCCGATACCGGTGATGATCGGCTCCAATAGCGATGAAGCCAGCGTGATGGCCGTGTTCGGCGTCGATATTGCCGGGCAGATCCAGAAGCTGCGCCGTGAGCGCCGTCTGGGGCTGGGGCTGATCAAACTCCTCTATCCCGGCGTGAAGGGCGATGAAGCGCTGGGGCGGGAAGTATGCCGCGACATGGCCTTCACCACCCTTGGTTATGTAGTGATGCAGGCGCAACAGCGCGTGGGGCAGCCGTGCTGGCGCTACTGGTTTGATTATGTCGCGGAAGCGGAGCATGACGCCTACCCGCATGGGGCCTGGCATGGCAACGAGGTGCCCTACGTGTTTGATAACCTGCGGTTGACCGACCCGGTGCGGCAGTACGCCAGCGAAGCGGATCTGGCCTTCGCCGCTCAGGTCGCTGACTACTGGACGCAGTTTGCCCGCCTCGCCAGCGGCGAGCAGACGCTTTCCGGCGCGGTGCGCTGGCCGGCGTGCCTGCGCGGGCGGGATCGCCTGTTGCGCATTGGCTTGCATAAGCGCGCCGGGTTTAAAGTGGAGAACCGCTTTATGCGCGCCAGACTGGCGCTGTTTCGCCGGGTGATGAAGCATCACGTGACGCTGGAATAAATCCCATAATGCGCAACTGTCGCCACCGACCGGTGGC
>NZ_GL882795.1:36487-41424 GCF_000195655.1 Klebsiella sp. MS 92-3 | reverse complement strand
CACCGACCGGTGGCGACGTTATCTCACATGACCACCACCGGCTTGATCACCTTGCCGGACGCCGAATCGGCGAAGGCCTGGTTGATATCGGCCAACGGATAGCGGGCGATAAGCTTATCGATAGGGAATTTTCCCTGTTTATAGAGTTGCACCAACAGCGGAATAAACAGCGCCGGCACGGCGTCGCCTTCAATCACCCCGACCAGCGATTTTCCCTCCGCCATCAGGTCGTTCTGCACGTTAAGGGTGATATCTCCGGTAAAGCCCACAATCGCCACCGTTCCCAGCGGTTTCACCGCGTGTACGGCCTGCAGAACGATAGCGGAGACGCCGGTCGTTTCCACCGCGTAGTGGGCGCCTTTACCGGTGATTTGTTTAATCACGGCGACGGCATCCTGTTCCTTACCGTTGATCTGATGGGTGGCGCCCAGTTCGCGCGCCAGGGCGAGGCGGCTGGCATGGATATCCACCGCGATAATCTGCGAACAGCCGGTTAATTTCGCTGCCATGATGGCGCTGAGCCCCACCGCGCCGCAGCCAAACACCACCAGCGATTCGCCGACCACCGGTTTCAGGCGGTTGAGCACCGTCCCGCTACCGGTCTGGATACCGCAGCCCAGCGGGCCGAGCAGGGTGAGATCAACCTCCGGGTCGACCACGACCGCGTTGCTGGCGCGGGTGACCACATACTGGCTGAAAGACGACTGGCCAAAGAACAGGGACAGATCCTGGTCTCCCAGCCGGTAGGGGGTGGTGCCATCCTCGCGTCGGCCGCCAAAATTAAGCGTATTAAAATCTTCGCAAGCCGAAGGGTGGTTGCTTAAACAATTTTCGCAGTGGTGGCAGGCGGCGTAGCTGAGCACTACGTGGTCTCCTACTCTGATGCCGCTAACCGCCTCGCCGACGCTGGCAACGATCCCGGCGCCTTCATGGCCGAGGATCGCCGGCATAGGCACCACCCCGGGGTTGTCGCGCATCACGGCGTCGGTATGGCAGACGCCGGTGGCGACAATTTTCACTAATATCTCGTCCTTCCCCGGCGGGGCGACCTCGACGTCTTTGATGACAAAAGGCTGCTGGTAGCCCAGCGTGACGGCTGCTTTCACTTGCATGGCATGACTCCTGAATGAATTCCCTGGAGAGCGTGGCGGGACAGCCCGAACGGCTCTCCCCTGTTGGCCGCTAACGTGAAGAAAGATAGCGGTTATCGGGGAAAAGTTAGCACCAGGCGCGATGGAAATTTGCGCGAATCGTGCCTAAAAAACGCGCGCGGCGAGGAGCGATACATGGGGTGAATATTCAGCGCTGGAGAATAGATTTCCCTTGAATAGTCAGGGGTAAAAAGCGGCAGGCAGCGTGTATGCCCAGGCTACACGCCAGAGGCAATGAAAAAAACAGGCTGTTCCTCTGGACAGGGCTTTTTTACCTTTTTTCTGCTGGCAACAATTGGATTATTAATCGTTTTTGTCTAGAGTGGGCGGAAATTATCACGCAGCGTGATGACGCGTTGCGAATCAATTCACCCGTGCAGAAGGACGCTTTCTCAGGCATGAACCGCAGACGTTTTCTTAAATCTTCCATGGCTGTTGCCGCCGTATGCGGAACGTCAGGAGTCGCTTCCTTATTCAGTCAGGCCGCTTTTGCCGAAGACGCGGGCATTGCCGACGGGCAAACGCGTCGTTTTGATTATGCTGTTCTGCAGGCGATGGCTCACGATCTGGCGCGCCAGCCGTGGGGCGGCGCCCCGCGCGATCTGCCGCCGACGCTCGCCAATCTCACCCCGCAGGCCTATAACAGCATCCAGTACGATGCCAACCACTCGCTGTGGAACAATATTGAAGAGCGTAAGCTGGACATCCAGTTTTTCCACGTCGGGATGGGGTTCCGTCGCCGCGTGCGGATGTTCTCTTTAGACGCCAGCACCCAGCAGGCGCGCGAGATCCACTTCCGTCCGGAGCTGTTTAAGTACAATGACGCCGGTGTGGATACCCGTCAGCTGGAAGGACAGTCTGACCTCGGCTTCGCCGGGTTCCGGGTGTTTAAAGCGCCGGAGCTGGCGCGCCGCGATATCGTGGCGTTCCTCGGCGCCAGCTACTTCCGCGCGGTAGACAGCACCTATCAGTATGGCCTGTCGGCCCGCGGTCTGGCGGTGGATACCTTTACCGATACCCCGGAAGAGTTTCCCGACTTTACGTCGTTCTGGTTCGAAACGGTCAAAGGGGACGCCACGGTGTTTACCGTTTACGCGCTGCTGGACAGCCCGAGCATCACTGGCGCCTACAAGTTCACCATCCACTGCCAGGATACCCAGGTTATCATGGACGTGGAAAACCACCTGTACGCCCGCAAGGATATCAAACAGCTGGGTATCGCGCCGATGACCAGTATGTTCAGCTGCGGCAATAATGAGCGGCGGATGTGCGACACCATCCATCCGCAAATCCACGACTCCGATCGGCTGTCAATGTGGTTGGGCAACGGGGAATGGGTCTGCCGGCCGCTGAATAACCCGCAGAAGCTGCAGTTCAATGCCTTCCAGGACAAGAACCCGCGCGGCTTTGGTCTGTTGCAGTTGGACCGTGATTTCTCCCACTACCAGGATGTGATGGGCTGGTATAACAAGCGTCCCAGCCTGTGGGTTGAGCCGCGTAACCAGTGGGGCAAAGGGGCGGTCAGCCTGATGGAGATCCCAACTACCGGCGAAACGCTGGATAATATCGTCTGCTTCTGGCAGCCGGAAAAGGCGGTGAAGGCGGGCGACGAACTGGACTTCCGCTACCGTCTTTACTGGAGCGCGCAGCCGCCGGTGAGCACTCCGCTGGCGCGCGTTCTGGCCACCCGCACCGGGATGGGGGGCTTCCCCGAGGGATGGGCGCCGGGTGAACACTACCCGGATAAGTGGGCGCGTCGTTTTGCCATCGACTTTGTCGGCGGCGATTTGAAGGCGGCCGCGCCGCGCGGTATTGAACCGGTGATCACCCTCTCCAGCGGGGAAGCGAAGCAGATTGAGATCCTCTACGTCGAGCCGTTCGATGGCTACCGGATCCTTTTCGACTGGTATCCGACCACCGACTCAACCGACCCGGTGGAGATGCGTCTGTTCCTGCGCTGTCAGGGAGAAGCCATCAGCGAAACCTGGCTCTATCAGTATTTCCCGCCGGCAGCAGATAAACGAAACTACGTTGACGATCGGATCATGAAATAACCCTGAGTCACCCGACGCCCGCAGGCAGTCCCTGCGGGCCAGAAGAGAGCGCTATGACCGCAGATATCCCAGCAGTACCTGAGTCGATCCCGGTAACCGACGCGCTGACGCTAATCGCCATTGATGAGCGCTACGTTAGCGACCTGCACCAGCTGGTGGTCAAAAACCAGCGCTGGCTACAGCAGTCGCTCAGTTGGCCCGCCGAGGTGCGCAGCGAAGACGAGACCCGACGTCATGTGCAGGGCAACGTGATGCTGCATCAGCGGGATTACGCCAAAATGTTTTTGCTGTTTCTCGATAAGCAGCTAGTCGGGGTCCTGTCGTTCAATCAGATCGAGCCGCAGAATAAAACGGCCTATATTGGCTACTGGATCGATGAAGAGCACCAGGGGCAAGGGCTGCTTTCCCGTTCATTACAGGCCTTTATCCGCCATTATGCCGCCAGCGGGCTGGTGCGCCGGTTTGTGATCAAATGCCGGGTGGCGAACACCCGCAGCAACCAGGTAGCGTTGCGCAACGGGTTTGTTCTGGAAGGCTGTCTCCGACAAGCCGAGTATCTGAACGGTAGCTATGACGATCAGAATATCTACGCCCGCATTATTGACCGCGATGAGGCATTAAAGCGCGCCTAACAGCGGCGTGCGGGTGATGTGCTGCTGGCCGTCAAGCGTTTTCGGGCCGCGCAGATGAATGGCCTCTCCCTCCTGTGCGGCAATCTGCACCTCGTCATTGATGGAGACCTGGTGCTCAACGATCACATCGCCGATGATGACTGTCCGCCCCTGGATCAGCACATCGTCGTCGAGCAGAATCGGACCACCTCGCAGCTGCGCCTCGCCGCCGACCATCGCCCGATGCTTCAGCAGGCAGTTGCCTTCAATCACCGCATTCTCTGCCACCTGCGAACTGTAGCGTACGGTGGGAATGGCATCCTCTCCGCGACCGGCGATCAGGCGCGCGTTCCCGTATACCCGGGCGTTATCGCACACCCAGACGTCGTTTTCTTCGTTCCCTTCAAGTCTTGCCTGGTCAAACACTTCCGCCCGATGTTCGACAAACGCATGCTCAACGAAGGCATCGCCGTAGATTTGCGCCTGGTGGAGAATGCGCGAGGCACTGACGGTGGCTCGCTGATAGATCTGCAGGACTTTGTCGCGATCGGCGGTTAACCCGCGCGCGGCAATCACCTGGCAGTGGGGGAGAAGACGCGCCTCGTCGGCAAGGCGACAATAACCGCGCACCTGGCTCTGCGTAACCGTGACGTTGTCACTGATCTGCGCGTGATGGCTGATCTGCGAGGTGTGAATGCAGGCCTGTCCGCCGATGGTGGCCTCATGGCTGACCACGCAGAACCCGGTTAAGCGGGCGTCGTCGCGGATGCGCGCCCCGGCGAAGACCACGCTGTTGACATCGTAGATCCAGCACTCCCCCTGCTGGCTGAGAGCGCATTCCTCATCCACCCAGCCGCCTTCGCTGCCCGCTTTAACGTCAGCGAAATCAATAAGCGCCACGATCTGGCGCAGGGTGACGCTTTGTTTGCCATGCTCTTCCTCATAACAATACTGCCGGGTCTGTTCGCTGAGACGGTATTTACGCATGGCCGATCCTTATTACTTATGGTTAACATAAACATAGCAAAGATCGCCATAGCGCGCGGGATAAGGTTCCTTTAAAATGCAACTTCAAATTAAATTGATATCATCAATAAAATGAATAAAACGCAAACGCCGCC
>NZ_GL882795.1:33889-36344 GCF_000195655.1 Klebsiella sp. MS 92-3 | reverse complement strand
GGCGGGCGGGTTATTTTGGCATGGTGCTCGGCACCATCGGAATGGGCTTCGCCTGGCGTTACGCCAGCACCCTCTGGCCGGTCAGCCGCAGCATTGGTGATGGGCTGGTGACGCTGGCGATGGCGATGTGGGTCCTGCTCAGCATGGCGTTTATCAGCCGGGCGATCCGCTTTCCGGCGAGCGTGCTGCGGGAGATGCGTCATCCGGTGAGCAGCAGCTTCGTCAGCCTGTTTCCGGCCACCACGCTGTTGGTGGCGATTGGTTTGGCTCCCTGGTGCCGGCCGCTGGCGATCGGGCTGTTTGTGCCGGGCGTGGCGCTGCAGCTCGCCTATGCCGCCTGGCAAAGCGGTGGGCTATGGCGAGGGAACCATCCTCGCGAGGCCACCACGCCGGGGTTGTATCTGCCGACAGTAGCCAATAATTTTATCAGCACGATGGCCTGCGGCGCGCTGGGATTTTCCGATGCCGGACTGGTGTTCCTCGGCGCCGGGGTCTTCTCCTGGCTGAGCCTCGAGCCGGCGATCCTCCAGCGTCTGCGCAGCGCAGGCGAGCTGCCGACGCCGCTGCGCACCTCGCTGGGGATCCAGCTGGCGCCTGCGCTGGTGGCCTGCAGCGCCTGGCTCAGCGTCAACGGCGGGGAGGCCGATACCTTCGCTAAGCTGCTGTTTGGTTACGGCCTGCTGCAGCTGCTGTTTATGCTCCGTCTGATGCCCTGGTATCTTCGTCAGCCGTTCAATGCTTCTTTCTGGAGCTTCTCGTTCGGCATTTCCGCGCTGGCCACCACCGGTCTGTATCTCGGCCAGGCCAGGGGAGACGGCTTTTTTCATCATCTGGCGATGCCGCTATTTATTTTTAGCAATCTGGTTGTCGGCCTGCTGCTGCTGCGTACAGCGTTGCTGTTGGTCAGCGGGAAACTGTTGCTCCAGGTCGACCGGGAAACACTCCTGAATAAGAAGGAAGGATCATGACAAAGCGTGACGCGGATTATTTTAGTCAAAAATACAGCCTGACCCGCACCCATTCCGAGGTGCTGCATGCCGCGACGATTGTGCCGCCGGGGCGGGCGCTGGATCTGGGCTGCGGCAACGGGCGTAACAGCCTTTATCTGGCGGCGAACGGCTTCGCGGTGACGGCGTGGGATAAAAATCCGATGAGCGTCAACAATCTGGAAAGTATTCGCGCCGCCGAGCGACTGGATAATCTGCAAACGGCGGTGAAAGACCTCAACAGCCTGAGCTTTGACGGCGAGTATGACCTGATCCTCTCCACCGTAGTGATGATGTTCCTCGAGCCTGACACCATCCCGGGCCTGATCGCCAATATGCAGCGCTGCACCGCCGCCGGCGGCTATAACCTGATTGTGGCGGCGATGGATACCGAAGACTATCCCTGCACCGTCGGCTTCCCGTTTGCCTTTAAACCTGATGAGCTTCGTGATTATTACCAGGGCTGGGAGCTGCTGAAATACAATGAGGACGTCGGCGAGCTGCATCGCACCGACGCCAACGGCAATCGCATCAAATTGCGCTTCGCCACCCTGTTGGCGCGCAAGCCTGCCTGATTCGCCGCGGCGTGGGAAGCTGAGCATGGCCCGCGCCGCATTCCCCGCCAGAGCCTGGGCAAGACAGAGACCCGTTGCGGCGAAAATGAGCCTGGAAAACCGCGCGATACCCCTTTTAAGTGATTATTTATTAACGTAATGTTCAGGCAATCAATATTTATAAATCTTCCTTGACGAAGCCCTTTTTTTGTCACAAAACTAGTGGGTCCTATTTGCTATAACGTCTGCCGAAAAAAAACTGCATTTACAGGGATCTCTCTATGCGTACTCGCGTTTTACTGAAAGTCGCCGCTCTGGCGGGAATATTGGCGTTGACCGGCTGTGCGGCGAAAGTGGCGCAACCGGATCAGTATTCGGGCTTCTTAAAAGATTATTCCAGTTTGAAAGAAACGACCTCTGCCTCCGGCAAGCCGGAGCTGCGCTGGATCGATCCGAACTTCAATCCGGCCAACTATGACAATATTGTTTATCACCCGGTGACCTACTATCCGGTACCGAAGCCGACCACCCAGGTAGGGGAGAAGGCGCTGCAGGATATTCTTAACTACACCAACAAAGAGCTGAAACAGGCTATTTCCGAGCGTAAACCGCTGGCCACTACCGCCGGCAAGCGCAGCCTCATCTTCCGCGGGGCGATCACCGGGGTGGACTCCAGCAAAGAGGGGCTGCAGTTCTATGAAGTGATCCCGGTCGCTATGATTGTCGCCGGCACCCAGGCCGCCACCGGCCATCGTACCATGGACACCGATCTGTACTTTGAGGCGGAGGTCATTGACGCCAGCACCAATAAGCCGGTCATCAAGGTCGTTCGGAAAGGGGAAGGCAAAACCCTGGCGAATGAGAATACACCGCTGACCGTCGATACCCTGAAGCAGGTTATTGATGATATGGCGG
>NZ_GL882795.1:10581-33763 GCF_000195655.1 Klebsiella sp. MS 92-3 | reverse complement strand
CCCCCCCCCCCCGCCCGCCCCCCCCCCCCCGGCGCCGCGGGCGCCCCTGTTTTTCTTCAGCCTCCTCAGGCCAGCCTTCGGCGCAGCAATAGCTGTTCCGGTTTGGCAAACATCACCAGGTTACCCAGCAGGATCAGCGCCAGCCCGATCACGGCGTTGCTGTGCCAGACATACCCTTCATAGACGGTGGAAATGGATAAGGCGACCAGCGGAAACAGCAGCGTACTGTAGGCGGCTTTGCTGGCGCCGATGCGCCCCACGAGAGTGAAATAGGCGCCAAAGGCGATGACCGAGCCGAACAGCGCCAGGTAAAGCAGGGCGCCCAGATAGCTGACGGTCCATTCTGGCATAAAATTATCGCCGCGCAGCAGAGCGATCGCCCCCATCACCAGCGTGCCGTAGAGCATCGCCCAGCTGTTGGTGGTCAGCGTTTCCAGCCCGCGGCGCTGGTGGCGAATACTGAACATATTGCCGAGCGAAAAACCGTAGGTGCCCAGGGCGCTCAGCCCGATCCCCCACAGCAGCGAGGCGTTCAGTCCGTTGGCCAGCAGGTCGTCCCAGAACAGGATGACGATACCAGCGAGACCCAGCGCGGCGGCGGCCCAGAAGCGGCCCGGCGGCTGCTGGCGAAAAAAGAGAAAGCTGTTGATGGCGTTAAACAGTACCGCCATCGAAAAGATCACCGATTCCAGACCGGTATTGATCCAGGCGGCGGCGGTATAAAAACACCAGAAATTAAAGCAGAAGACGCAGCAGCCCTGCAGCAGGCAGCAGAGATGATCTTTCGCGCCCAGCGGCCGCAGGCGTCGTGTGACGAGCAGAATCGCCAGCATCGTGACGCTGGCTACGGCGAAACGCCAGAAAATCGATACCGGCGCGGCCACCGGTCCCTGTTGTAAAAAAATCGCAATCCACGTTGTACCCCAGATCACGACAACGAGTGCATAGAGTAATGCGTTCACCCTGGTTCTCCTCTACCTGTTGATGGGAGGAGTATGCCGGCTGCCGCCTGCTGCGGCTTTCACTGGTTTGTTGTCGGCTTGCAAATTCTTGCGCTTATTTGCCCTCCGCTGGCGGTGAGGACTGGAAACCGCGCCGTAGTCTCCCTAGACTAGGGCTTTTACAGACAATGTGTGAAGACGATGGGTTACGGGACATTTGAAACATTACGGCGACAGAACGCGGTGCTGAAGGGAACCGTGGAGCTGAATTCCGGTATTCAACTGGCCGCCTGGTATAACAATTGCGATACCGTGACGGTGCGCAGCGACCATCATACTTTAAGTCTGTACGTCGCTGATGGCTACGAAAGCTATCAAAAGACGCCGCACGGCTGGAAAAATGGCGGCGGCCCGGATCGTTTTTGTCTGATGCCGAAAGGCGATGAAAGCGTATGGGATATCCGCGGCGATCTGTCGTTTGTGCATCTTTACTGTACCGATGCGCACCTGCGTCGCGTCGGCGAGGAGGTGTGGGACCGCAGCCCGGCGAACTTCACCCTGCAGGAAAAGACCTTCGCCAGCGATGATAAAATCACCGCAGTGTATCGTCAGTTTTTGCTGGCTAACGACTGGCGGCAGCCGGCGAACCAGCTGACCCTCAGCGCCGCCAGCAGCTTACTGCTTACCCATCTGATCCAGCACTATTCCACCGTGCAGTGGCGTTTGCCGACGGTCACCGGCGGGCTGGCGCCAGGCGTAAAGCGTCACGTACTGGCCTGGATCGATGCTCATCTCGATCAGCCCTTGACCCTGGCCGACCTGGCGCAGCAGGCGGGTCTGAGTGAGTTTCATTTTGCTCGTATGTTTCGTCAGTCGCTAAATATGGCTCCGCATCAGTACGTCATGCAGCAGCGAATGGCGAAGGCGCAAAACCTGATCTGCCATAGCGCGCTGCCGTTAACCGAGATAGCGCTGGCCTGTGGTTTTAGCTCCCCCAGCCATTTCAGCCATCGGGTCAAAGCCGCCACCGGCCTGACGCCCTCCCAGCTACGGGCGGCGCAGCGCGGATAGCACGCCGTAACTCACCCCGCCGAGCACCACGCCCCAGAAGGCGGAGCCAATTCCCGCCAGCGTCACCCCGCTGGCGGTGACCAGGAAGGTTAACACCGCCGCATCGCGTTCACTGGCCTGATGCACCGCCTGAAACAGACTCCCGCCAATGGTGCCGAGCAGCGCCAGACCCGCCAGCATCTGGATCCACGCCGGCGGCAGGGCCGACATCAGGGCGGTGATTGACCCGCCGAACAGACCGGCCAGCAGATAAAAACCGCCCGCGGCTATGGCCGCCAGCCAGCGCTGGTTCGGATCCGGGTGCGCCTCCGGGCTCTGGCATATGGCGGCGGTGATCGCCGCGATGCAGATGGAATAAACCCCAAACGGCGCCAGCAGTAGTGCCAACCCCCCGCAAACGACGATCAGTGCGGAGACCGGTACGGTATAGCCTGATGCCTGCAGGGTGGCGAACCCCGGAGCGTTCTGCGAGGCCATGGTGACGAGGAAGAAAGGCAGACCGACGCTGAGCAAAAGCGCCGGAGTAAACTGCGGGGCGACCCATTCCGGCGTCACAAATGCCAGCGGCACGGCGGCGCTAGCCACATCCCCGGACGCCGCCGCAATCAGCGCTCCAATCACCAGCGCGGCCACCACGGCGAAGCGGGGCCACAGCGCTTTACACAGCAGCCAGGCGGCGAGCATCCCGCCGCACAGCGGCAGATGATCCTGTAAGCCGGCGAAGGCCTGCAAACCAAACCGTAGCAGGATCCCAGCCAGCATCGCGGCGGCCAGCGAATGGGGAATGATCTGCATCAGCCGGGCAAACAGGCCGGTGGCGCCGCAGATAACGATTAGCGCGTTGGCGAAAATAAAGATCCCCACGGCCTCGGCGAGGGTCACCCCCTGCAGGCCGCTAACTAACAGCGCAGCGCCCGGCGTTGACCAGGCGGTGAGCACAGGAACTTTCCGCCAGGCGCTCAGCGCGAGAGTACTGATGCCCATGGCGAGGCCAAGAGCCGTCATCCAGCCGGCGATCTGCCCGGGGGTAGCGCCGGCCGCGGCGGCGGCCTGCCAGATGATGGCGGCGGAGCTGGCGTACCCCACCAACACGGCGACGAAGCCAGCGAACAGAGTGGGAAGCGGAAGACTAAACGAGCGCATCGATGATTCTCATGTGCGTTATAACATCCATTCACTGTATCATTGTGCGTTATAACGCACAAGCGGTGGTTCGCGCAGCTACCCTGGGAGAAAAACTCGCCGCCAGTGGCGTACGATGCCGTTAAACGTCCTGAAAAAATCAGACAAATGGCGGTATACTTTGCGCAGTAAAAACAGGAGGAAGGATGAATATTGCGCAACATCTGGCGGCAACGCTTAAAACCCTGCGCCAGCAGCGAGGCTGGAGCCTGTCGCGACTGGCGGAAGAGACCGGGGTGTCGAAAGCCATGCTCGGGCAGATTGAGCGGAATGAATCAAGTCCAACGGTGGCGACGCTGTGGAAGATTGCCACCGGGCTGAACGTACCGTTTTCGGCGTTCATCGTCCCGGACGCCAGCGCCGCGCCCTCCGCGTTTGATCCGCAGCAGCAGGCGATGGTGGTGACGCCAGTATTCCCGTGGGATCCCGAGCTGCGCTTTGACCATTTTTCGATAACCCTTGCCCCCGGCGCGCTGAGCGAATCAACGCCGCATGAGAAAGGGGTGATTGAGCATGTGGTAGTGATAAGTGGTACGCTGGATTTGTGCTTACAAGGGGAGTGGCACTCGCTGCAGGCGGGTGAGGGTAGGCGTTTCGCCGGCGACGCGACGCATGCGTATCGTAACCGCGGCGCCCAGGCGGCCCATTTCCATTCTCTTATCCATTATCCAAAAGAAAAAACCGCGAGCGAACCCGCGGCCAGACAAGATGACTGATGATAACCACTCACAACGTGACGAGGAAAATCCGGAATACGTGATGACAGTACTCTTCGCCGTGATTTGAGGGAAATATCTTTTCCGTCAATACTTTGTTGAAAAGTGAAAATTCGTCGTCGCGCGACGGCGGAAAAGGTTTTCGTCTGCGCCCGGTTCTGACTAAAATAGCCGCCATTTCGACCCCCTTATACTGGATAACAACACGCGTATGCGCCTGCACAATCATCGTCTTGAACTTCTTAGTCCTGCCCGCGACGCCGGTATCGCTCGCGAAGCGATCCTTCACGGCGCCGATGCCGTTTACATCGGTGGACCTGGCTTTGGCGCCCGCCACAACGCCAGCAACAGTCTGAGCGATATCGCCGGGCTGGTGCCTTTCGCTCATCGCTTTGGCGCAAAGGTATTTGTGACGCTGAACACCATTCTGCATGACGATGAACTGGAGCCGGCGCAGCGGCTGATTACCGATCTCTACGACGCAGGCGTCGATGCGCTGATCGTGCAGGATATGGGGATCATGGAGCTGGATCTGCCGCCGATTGAGCTGCACGCCAGCACCCAGTGCGATATTCGCAGTGTGGAAAAAGCGAAGTTTCTCTCCGACGCCGGCTTCAGTCAGATCGTGCTGGCGCGCGAACTGAACCTCAGTCAAATCAAAGCCATTTACGACCACACTGACGCCACTATCGAATTCTTTATCCATGGCGCGCTGTGCGTGGCCTATTCCGGGCAGTGTTACATTTCGCACGCCCAGACCGGACGCAGCGCCAACCGCGGCGACTGCTCGCAGGCTTGCCGCTTGCCGTATACCCTGAAGGACGATCAGGGGCGGGTGGTGGCCTATGAGAAACATCTCCTGTCGATGAAGGATAACGATCAGACCGCCAACCTGGCGGCGCTGATCGACGCTGGCGTACGCTCCTTCAAAATTGAAGGTCGTTACAAAGACATGAGTTATGTGAAAAACATCACTGCGCACTACCGTCAAATGCTGGATGCCATTATCGAAGATCGCGGCGACCTGGCGCGCGCCTCGGCTGGACGCACCGAGCATTTCTTTATCCCGTCCACGGATAAAACCTTCCACCGGGGCAGCACTGACTACTTTGTTAATGCCCGCAAAGGCGATATCGGCGCCTTTGATTCGCCGAAATTTATCGGCCTGCCGGTGGGTGAAGTTCTGAAGGTAGGCAAAGACCACCTCGACGTTGAAGTCAGTGAACCGTTAACCAACGGCGATGGTCTCAACGTGATGATTAAGCGCGAAGTGGTGGGCTTCCGTGCTAATACCGTGGAAAAAACCGGCGAAAACCGTTATCGGGTATGGCCGAACGAGATGCCAGCGGATCTGCATAAAGTGCGCCCCCATCAGCCGCTCAACCGCAACCTCGATCATAACTGGCAACAGGCGCTGCTAAAGACCTCCAGCGAACGCCGCATCGCGGTAGACGTGACGTTGAGCGGCTGGCAGGAGCAGCTGGTTCTCACCATGACCTGTGAAGATGGCGTCAGCGTGACCCACACCCTTGACGGGGAGTTCGCCGAAGCTAACCAGGCGGAGAAAGCGTTGGCCAACCTGCGTGACGGTGTCACAAAACTGGGGCAAACCATCTACTATGCGCGCGAGGTGCAGGTTAATCTGCCGCCGCTGTTTGTGCCCAACAGCCTGCTCAACCAGCTGCGTCGGGAAACTGCGGAGATGCTGGATGAAGCGCGCCTCAACGCCTGGCAGCGTGGCACCCGCAAGCCGGTCTCCGTACCGCCGCCGGTCTACCCGGAGACCCATCTCTCCTTCCTCGCCAACGTCTATAACCACAAGGCGCGGGCGTTCTACCAGCGCTATGGCGTACAGCTGATCGACGCCGCCTATGAAGCGCACGAAGAGAAGGGCGATGTGCCGGTGATGATCACTAAGCATTGTCTGCGGTTCGCCTTCAACCTCTGCCCGAAGCAGGCGAAAGGCTCCATCAAGAGCTGGAAAGCCACGCCGATGCAGCTGATCCATGGCGATGAGGTCCTGACCCTGAAGTTTGACTGCCGTCCGTGCGAAATGCACGTGGTCGGCAAGATCAAAAACCATATCCTCAAAATGCCGCACCCGGGCAGCATTGTGGCCTCCGTCAGCCCGGACGATCTGATGAAGACGCTGCCGAAGCGCAAAGGGGCCTGATTCGAGTCGATGCTATTGGCAGGATGCCCGCGGTTTACGGTCGTCCTGCCAGCGGTGATGTTCGCGCAGGTCTGCGGCGGCCTCCTCGTGCTGGCTGCGAAGCTCATCGCTATCCGCTTCGTGCAGCAGCTGCTGTTCGAGACTTTGCACCGGAAAGTACTCGTGTCCCTGACGATGGGCCAACAGATGCCCGGAAAATAATGCGCACAGCAACAGCAGGGCGCTTATGCTTCTCTTTAACATACCTTTTCTCGACGGAACAATGGCGTGGACATACTATGTCAGGCGCAATGCAGGCTTTTTTTCGGGCATCTCAAAGAACGGCAAGAGTTTGTCAACGATGGCTGACGAAGGATGAAAAAAGGCCTGACGCGGAAGCCAGGCCAGAGTGTTACGCTTTCGGCGGCAGCGGTTTCCCGCTGTGCTCGCTCCCTTTTGGCGGCTGCTTGCCGTTGTGCTGCGGCTGTTTACCGTCGTGCTGCGGCTGTTTGCCGTCTCGTTGTGGCTGTTTGCTGTTGTATTGCGCTTGCTTACCTTCGTGTTGGCCGTTTTTCACCGGCGGTTTACCCTGATGCTGCGCGCCTTTTTCCGGCGGCGGCGGCGGGTTGTCGGCAGCAAAAGCCCATGACGACATTCCAAGCGTCATTACGGCGGAGAGTAAAGCTAACTTCTTCATAGCAATATCCTTTCTTCAGATGTAGCGCCGTATTTCATCAGGCAAAAGTGAAGATAAGATGGAGAAGTCCCTTTTCGGACCTCTCTGCATCCCACTCAGACTTTTAGCCCTGCAGCGGTCATCAGCAGGCGAAACAGCAGGCTAATGGCGGCCAGCGTCAGTACGCTGCCTCCCCAGAGCGCGATCAGCCACAGCAGACGTTTAGGCCAGGCAGTATGCATCAGTGATATCCCTCCCCGGGCTGAACTTTGCCGCGGAACACGTAATAGCTCCAGCAGGTGTAGCCAAGAATGACCGGAATAATCAGCAGGGCGCCCACCAGCATAAAGCCCTGGCTTTGCGGGGGAGCGGCAGCCTGCCACAGCGTGATGGCCGGCGGGATAATATGCGGCCAGATGCTGATCCCCAGTCCGCTGAAGCCGAGAAAGACCAGGCCCAGCGTCAGCGTGAAGGGCGAAACATGGCGGTCGCGCTGATGCAGCGTGCGCCACAGCCAGCCGCTAACGAGGATCACCAGCAGCGGTACCGGCAGCAGGAAATAGAGATTCGGCAGGCTGAACCAGCGGGCAGCAATCGCCGGGTGCGCCAGCGGAGTCCACAGGCTGATGACGGCAAACACCGCCAGCAGGGCACCCAGCAACTGCCGCGATGCGCTGCGCATTCTCTGCTGCAGCGCGCCTTCACTTTTCATCACCAGCCAGGTGGCGCCGAGCAGCGCATAGGCCACGCATAGTCCGAATCCGCAGAACAGGCTGAACGGGGTCAGCCAGTCAAACATGCCGCCGCTGAAGGCGCGACCGCTGACGGTGAAACCGTTGATCACCGCCCCGACCACCACGCCCTGGCTGAAGGTTGCCAGCAGGGAGCCGCCAAAAAAGGCGCGATCCCAGAATGGCCGGTGCGATGGCGTGGCCTGGAAGCGAAACTCAAAGGCGACGCCGCGAAAAATCAGGCCGATCAGCATCAGGGTCAGGGGGATCGACAGGGCGTCGATGATCACCGCGTAGGCGAGAGGAAAGGCGCCAAACAGGCCGGCGCCGCCGAGCACCAGCCAGGTTTCATTGCCATCCCATACCGGCGCGACGCTGTTGACCATTACGTCGCGATCCCCGCCGCCCCGCACCGTGCTGAACAGCAGGCCGATGCCCAGATCAAAGCCATCCATGACGATGTACATCAGCGTGGCAAAGACGATAATCACGAACCAGATCACCGATAATTCGATACCCATTAGCGGGACTCCTTCTGCAGATAACCTTCAGTGGCGGCGGACAGCGGGCGGGCTGGCGTACCGGTTGTCGCCGGGAGCATCTCCTGCGGCCCCTTGCGGATCAGGCGCAGCATATAGCTGTAGCCGACGCCGAAGACGGCGCTGTACACTACGATAAAGGTCAATAAACTGACCGACATATGCAGATCGCCATGAGCGGAAACGGCATCGGCGGTGCGCTGAACGCCATACACCACCCAGGGTTGGCGGCCCACCTCGGTGGTCACCCAGCCGGCGAGAATAGCGATCAGGCCGGATGGCCCCATCCACAGGGCAAAACGCAGAAACGGCCGCGAGTGGTATAGCTGGTCGCCGCGACGCAGCCACAGGGCCAGTACGCCCAGCAGCAGCATCAACATGCCCAGCCCGGCCATCAGGCGAAATGACCAGAACACCACAGTAGAATTCGGGCGTTCCTCAGGAGCGAACTCTTTCAACGCCGGCACCTGTTTATCAAGACTGTGGGTGAGGATCAGACTGCCCAGGGCCGGTATCTCAAGCCCGTAGCGGGTGCGCTCCTGGTCCATATCGGGCCAGCCAAACAGCAGCAACGGCGTTGGCTCACCCGGCGGATTTTCCCAGTGCCCCTCAATGGCGGCGATTTTCGCCGGCTGGTGCTGCAGGGTATTCAGGCCATGCATATCGCCGATCAGCGCCTGGACGGGGGCGACCAGCAGCGTCATCCATAGCGCCATCGAGAACATCTTACGGATCGCCGGCGACTGATTGCCGCGCAGCAGATGCCAGGCCGCCGAGGCGCCGACAAACAGCGCGCTACTGAGAAATGCCGCTACTGTCATATGCAATAATCGGTAGGGGAACGACGGATTAAAGATCACCGCCAGCCAGTCGACGGGCACGACCTGGCCATCAACGATCTCAAACCCCTGCGGGGTCTGCATCCAGCTGTTAGAGGCGAGGATCCAGAAGGTGGAGATGATAGTACCCAGCGCCACCATGCAGGTGGCGAAAAAGTGCAGCCCCGGCCCCACGCGGTTCCAGCCGAAAAGCATCACCCCGAGGAAGCCCGCTTCCAGAAAAAATGCCGTCAGGACTTCATAGGTCAGCAGAGGGCCGGTTATGCTGCCTGCAAATTGTGAGAAACCGCTCCAGTTGGTGCCGAACTGGTAGGCCATCACCAGCCCGGAAACGACCCCCATACCGAAGTTGACGGCGAAAATCTTCGACCAGAAATGGTACAGCGAGCGCCAGACGGGATTTTTTGTTTTTAGCCATAAGCCTTCGAGCACCGCCAGATAGCTGGCCAGTCCGATGGTAATGGCGGGGAAGATAATATGAAATGAGACCGTAAAAGCGAATTGAACTCGCGCCAGATGGAATGCATCAAGACCGAACATGCAGGACTCCACAACAAAATTGATTCAGCGCAATTTTAGGTGGAGTGACGACTGAGGGGCAGAGGCAGTCACGCCATTTTTTATCATAACAGTTGGCCGCTGTTATGATTTTTCAGCTGTTGCCAGGGCGAGAAAATATCCTTGCGCAACCTTGATTAATCCCTGCGGAAGGTGATTAGGCGTCTATTCCGCTGTCTGTCATGTTATTGCTAACGGCTGGCTACGCGGCCCTGCCGCCGGTATGGCGTAGTCACCTGGTCGGCATAATATACCCTTCCCACCCGCCGTAGCGCATATTTTGGCTTACGAAATCCGCCACGGATTTTTACTCTGATTTATTGTCACTCATTAGTATGAGAATAAGTAAAAACGCTGAGCCGGTTAATCGTAAATTAAATAATAATAAATTGTCGGCTCCGCGGCTAATTTGTACTGTATGAGCTCGGGAATAAATAAAAGGGAATGCCAATGTCTGAAAAAGGATTACAGAGTCTGTG
This sequence comes from Klebsiella sp. MS 92-3, assembly GCF_000195655.1. Classification (NCBI taxonomy): domain Bacteria; kingdom Pseudomonadati; phylum Pseudomonadota; class Gammaproteobacteria; order Enterobacterales; family Enterobacteriaceae; genus Klebsiella; species Klebsiella sp. MS 92-3. The sequence goes on along the minus strand of NZ_GL882795.1, from coordinate 23,879 downwards.
CATTACGCTTGGCGTAATGATTATCTTCTGGTTTGTTTTAATCTCGCTATTCTGGGTGGTGATATTTTAAACCCATCCCGTGCTATCACGGCGACGCGGCCGCCGCTGCAGATATAACAGTTACAGGAAACTATGATTTTTTTATAACTGATATATGATAATGGGACGTTATCGTACGGGGACGGCCGCAATGAAAAAGTATCAACAGTTGGCGCAGCAACTGACCGAGCAGATCGCCCTTGGCGTCTGGTTGCCTGGCGATCGGCTGCCGTCGCTGCGCGAGCAGGTGATCAGCAGCGGCATGAGCTTTATGACCGTCAGCCATGCCTATCAGCTGCTGGAAAGCCAGGGGCGCATCGTCGCCCGTCCGCAGTCGGGTTATTATGTTGCCCCCCAGCCGGTGAAGCTCCGCCAGCCGGCGCCGCCTGCCCAGGTCACTCGCGATGAAGCCGTCGATATCAATACCTATATCTTTGAGGTGCTCCAGGCCAGCCGCCAGGCGTCGATGCTGCCCTTTGCCTCGGCCTTTCCGGACCCGCGTCTCTTCCCGCTGCAGCAGCTCAACCGCTCGCTGGCGCAGGTGAGTAAAACCGCCACCGCCATGAGCGTCATTGAGAATCTGCCGCCGGGCAATGCAGAACTCCGGCATGCCATTGCCCGTCGCTATGCCCTGCAGGGGATGAACGTCTCGCCGGACGAGATCGTCATCACCGCCGGGGCGCTGGAGGCGCTTAACCTCAGCCTGCAGGCGGTGACCGAGCCGGGAGACTGGGTGGTGGTGGAAAACCCCTGCTTCTACGGCGCCCTGCAGGCGCTGGAGAGGCTGCGTTTGAAAGCATTGTCGGTGGCCACTGACGTCAGGGAAGGCATTGATCTGACGGCGCTGGAGGCGGCCCTGCAAAACTATCCGGTGAAGGCCTGCTGGCTGATGACCAACGGCCAGAATCCGCTCGGCTTCACCCTCAGCGCTGAAAAAAAAGCGGCGCTGGTGGCGCTGCTGGCGCGCTATAACGTGATGTTGATCGAAGATGATGTCTACAGCGAGCTCTATTTTGGCCGCGAAAAGCCGTTACCGGCGAAGTTCTGGGATCGCCAGGAGATGACGCTGCACTGCAGCTCGTTCTCAAAATGTCTGGTACCCGGCTTTCGTATCGGCTGGGTGGCGGCCGGCAAACAGGCGCGGCGGATCCAGCAGCTCCAGCTGATGAGTACGCTTTCCACCAGTTCGCCGATGCAGTTAGCCCTGGTGGATTACCTGTCCACCAAGCGCTATGACGCCCACCTGCGCCGTCTACGTCGTCAGCTGGCGGAGCGTAAACAGCAGGCCTGGCAGGCGCTGCTGCGCCATCTGCCGCCGGAGGTCGTCGTCCACCACAGCGACAGCGGCTACTTTCTGTGGATCGAACTACCGGAAGGGGCCGACGCTAGCGCACTTAGCGCCCGGGCGCTGGCGTCGCACATCAGCATTGCCCCAGGGAAAATGTTCTCCACCTCCGACAGCTGGACCTCGTTTTTCCGTTTTAATACCGCCTGGGGCTGGGGGGAACGCGAAGAGCAGGGGGTGAAGCGCTTGGGGGAGCTTATTCGCGAACAGCTTGCCTGACCCTGTCGTTTATTTTTCTCATCATAAACATTCTGCGAAAATAAGCGAAAGAGGATTTTTATCGAGGCCGGTCATTATTTTACCGGCGCTCACCATAGGAAATATGCATACCCCTCCTCATTCCCTAACTCGTTGTCTATAATCCATAAAGTCCTGCTTGTGTTGGCGATTTTTACGTAATGCGTCCCGGGTCACAACCTGAATAAATTCCCCTGGGGGCGTTAATCCGCTGACTACCCTTATTTCAGGAGATATTTTTACGGCACGGCTGCCGCTAATTCCTTTGTGACAGGAGTAACACCTGATGAGCAAAAAAATTGCCCGTTGCAGCCTTTATGTGCTGGGTATGGCTTGTTTGACCGTTCAGGCGGCAGAGCCGCTCACCTCGCTGGATAAACCGGAAGGGCGGCTCGATATTATTGCCTGGCCGGGATATATCGAACGCGGTCAGACCGACAAACAGTACGACTGGGTGAGTCAGTTCGAAAAGGACACCGGTTGCCAGGTTAATGTCAAAACCGCTGCCACCTCTGACGAGATGGTCAGTCTGATGGCCAAAGGCGGCTACGATCTGGTCACCGCCTCGGGTGATGCTTCGCTGCGCCTGATCATGGGCAAACGCGTGCAGCCGATCAACACGGCGCTGATTGCCGGCTGGGGCTCCCTTGATCCGCGTATTGCGAAGGGGGCGTGGTTTAACGTCGGCGGTAAAGTCTATGGCACGCCGTATCAGTGGGGGCCGAACCTGCTGATGTACAACACCCGCGTATTCCCGACGCCGCCGGACAGCTGGCGCGTGGTGTTCGTCAAGCAGGATCTACCGGATGGTAAAACCAACCAGGGGCGGGTGCAGGCCTATGATGGCCCGATCTATATCGCCGACGCCGCGCTGTTTGTCAAAGCCACCCAGCCGCAGCTGGGGATCGAAGACCCCTATCAACTGACCGAAACCCAGTACAACGCGGTGCTGAAAGTCCTGCGCGACCAGCAACCGCTGATCCATCGCTACTGGCATGACGCCACCGTACAGATGAACGACTTCAAAAACGAAGGGGTAGCCGCCTCCAGTTCGTGGCCCTATCAAGCCAACGGCCTGAAGGCGGAAGGCCAGCCGGTCGCCACCGTGTTCCCGAAGGAGGGGGTAACCGGCTGGGCGGATACCACCATGCTGCACAGCGAGGCGAAGCACCCGGTCTGCGCCTATAAATGGATGAACTGGTCGCTCACGCCGAAGGTGCAGGGCGATGTGGCGGCCTGGTTCGGTTCGCTGCCGGTGGTGCCTGAGGGCTGTAAAGCCAGCGCGCTGCTCGGTGATAAAGGCTGTGAGACCAACGGCTATGAGCAGTTTAACCGCATTCACTTCTGGAAAACGCCGGTTGCGGAAGGCGGGAAATACGTGCCCTATAGCCGCTGGACTCAGGACTATATTGCGATAATGGGCGGCCGCTAAGGATCGGAGGCAAACAATGACGTACGCGGTCGAGTTCCAGAATGTATCGCGCCTGTATGGCGATGTGCGGGCAGTGGATGGGGTTAGCATTGGCATACGCGATGGAGAATTTTTCTCGATGCTGGGTCCGTCCGGCTCGGGTAAAACCACCTGCCTGCGGCTGATTGCCGGTTTTGAGCAGCTCTCCGGCGGAACCATCCATATCTTTGGTCAGCCGGCCAGCGAACTGCCGCCCTGGCAGCGGGATGTGAATACCGTGTTCCAGGACTACGCGCTATTTCCCCACATGTCGATCCTTGACAACGTCGCGTACGGCCTGATGGTCAAAGGCATGGCGAAGAAAGCGCGCCATGCCCGCGCCCAGGAGGCGCTGGAGAAGGTGGCCCTTGGCTTTGCTCATCATCGCAAGCCCTCCCAGCTCTCCGGCGGCCAGCGGCAGCGGGTCGCGATTGCCCGGGCGCTGGTGAACCAGCCGCGGGTGCTGCTGCTCGATGAGCCGCTGGGCGCTCTGGATTTGAAACTACGCGAGCAGATGCAGGTGGAGTTGAAAAAGCTGCAGCAGTCACTGGGGATCACCTTCATCTTCGTGACCCACGACCAGAGCGAAGCGCTGTCGATGTCGGATCGCGTGGCGGTGTTTAACAACGGGCGCATTGAGCAGGTGGATGCCCCGCAGGATCTCTATCTGCACCCCAGGACCGCGTTTGTGGCCGGTTTTGTCGGCACCGCCAACGTTTTTGCAGCCGAGGCGGCCCGACGATTGTGCGGGATGGCGGGCAGCTGGTCGCTGCGTCCGGAGCATGTTCGCCTGCAGGGCGGCGGCGAGGTGCAGGTGCAGGGCGTGGTGCAGGCGGTGCAGTATCAGGGGGCGGCGACGCGGATCGAGCTCCGCCTCGCGGATGGCGACAAACTGCTGGTCAGCCAGGCCAACATCGATGGCGCGGCGGCGGCCAGCGTTCCGCGAACCGGGCAAATAGTACAGGCGTCATGGTCGCGCTCGGCGATGACCCCGCTGGAAAGCGGAGGCTGAGATGACCATGGCAATAATTCCTGCGCAGACCGGGCGCATATCGGGGATCTTCTGGCGCCGACCGGCGCTGGGCCTGTTTTTACTGCTGCTCGGGCCGCTGATGTGGTTTGGCATCGTCTATCTGGGATCGCTGCTGACCCTGCTGTGGCAGAGCATTTATACCTTTGACGACTTCACCATGTCGGTGACCAGCGACTTCACGCTGGCTAACCTGCGGGCGCTGTTCAACCCTGCCAACTACGACATTATTGTGCGGACCCTGGTGATGGCGCTGTGCGTCACGCTGGCCAGCGCGCTGCTGGCGCTGCCGATGGCCTGGTATATGGCGCGCTATACCAGCGGCAAAATGAAGGCCTTCTTTTATATCGCGGTCATGCTGCCAATGTGGGCCAGCTATATCGTCAAAGCCTATGCGTGGGTGCTGCTGCTGGCGAAAGATGGCGTGGCGCAGTGGTTCCTCGGTCATCTTGGACTGGAGGGGGCGCTGAACGCGCTGTTGAGCTTCCCGGCGGTCGGCGGCAATACCTTGTCCACCTCCGGCCTTGGACGCTTTCTGGTGTTCGTCTACATCTGGCTGCCGTTTATGATCCTGCCGGTGCAGGCGGCGCTGGAGCGTATTCCGGGATCGTTGCTACAGGCCTCGGCCGATCTGGGCGCGGCCCCGCGGCAGACCTTTCGCTACGTGGTGCTGCCGCTGGCCATTCCCGGCATCGCCGCTGGGTCGATCTTCACCTTTTCGCTGACGCTAGGCGACTTTATCGTGCCGCAGCTGGTGGGCCCGCCGGGATACTTTATCGGCAATATGGTTTACTCGCAGCAGGGGGCGATCGGCAATATGCCGATGGCGGCGGCGTTTACCCTGGTGCCTATCGTCTTGATTGCCCTCTATCTGGCGTTCGTGAAACGTCTGGGAGCCTTCGATGCACTCTGAACGCGCGCCCTGGTATCTGCGACTGGCGACCTGGGGCGGGGTGATATTCCTCCACTTTCCGCTGCTGATTATCGCCATCTATGCTTTTAATACGGAAGATGCAGCCTTTAGCTTTCCGCCGCAGGGGCTGACGCTGCGCTGGTTCAGCGAGGCGGCCGGGCGCAGCGACATTCTGCAGGCAGTGACACTGTCACTTAAGATCGCCGCCCTGTCGACCGCCATTGCCTTAGTGCTTGGCACGCTGGCTGCAGGAGCCCTGTGGCGCAGCGCCTTTTTTGGCAAAAACGCGGTGTCGCTACTGCTGCTGCTGCCTATCGCCCTGCCGGGGATCATTACCGGCCTGGCGCTCCTGACGGCGTTCAAAGCGGTCGGCCTTGAGCCTGGCCTGCTGACGATCGTGGTGGGGCACGCGACCTTCTGCGTGGTGGTGGTGTTTAACAACGTCATCGCCCGCTTCCGCCGGACTTCGTGGAGTATGGTGGAAGCCTCGATGGATTTAGGCGCTACCGGTTGGCAGACCTTTCGTTACGTAGTGCTGCCCAATCTGGGGTCGGCGCTGCTGGCGGGGGGAATGCTGGCATTCGCTCTGTCGTTTGATGAAATTATCGTTACCACTTTTACCGCGGGGCATGAACGCACCTTGCCGCTGTGGTTGCTGAATCAGCTGGGGCGGCCGCGAGATGTGCCCGTCACCAACGTTGTCGCGCTGTTGGTGATGCTGGTAACGACGATACCAATCTTAGGGGCCTGGTGGCTCACCCGCGACGGCGATAACGACGCCGGAAACGGGAAATAAAACCATGAAACAGGATAATGCTATGCAACACAACCTATTGATAAACGGTAAGTTAGTGGCAGGTGAAGGCGAGAAGGTTCCGGTATATAACCCTGCAACCGGCGAAGTGATCCTGGAGATTGCCGAAGCGACAGCGGCCCAGGTCGATGCCGCCGTTGAGGCGGCGGACCGGGCATTCGATGCCTGGAGTCAGACGACGCCGAAGACGCGTGCGGAATGTCTCCTGAAGCTGGCGGACGCCATCTCGGCGCAGGCTGAAACCCTGGCGCAGCTGGAGTCGCTGAACTGCGGCAAGCCGCTGCACTGCGTGATTAATGATGAAATGCCGGCCATCGCCGACGTCTTCCGCTTCTTCGCCGGCGCCGCTCGCTGCCTGCCGGGGATGGCGGCCGGAGAGTATCTCGAAGGGCATACCTCAATGATCCGCCGCGATCCGGTGGGCGTGGTGGCCTCCATCGCGCCGTGGAACTATCCGCTGATGATGGCGGCCTGGAAGCTGGCCCCGGCGCTGGCGGCGGGCAACTGCGTAGTGATAAAACCCTCGGAGATCACCCCGCTGACGGCGCTGAAGCTGGCGGAGCTGGCAAAAGATATCTTCCCGGAGGGGGTTATCAACGTGCTGTTTGGCCGCGGTAAAACGGTGGGCGACCCCTTGACCGCCCACGTTAAAGTGCGAATGGTCTCCCTGACCGGATCGATTGCCACCGGAGCCCATATCATTGGCCATACCGCCTCGTCGATTAAACGCACCCACATGGAGCTGGGCGGTAAGGCGCCAGTGATCGTTTTTGACGATGCGGACATCGATGCGGTGGTGGATGGGGTGCGGACCTTCGGTTTTTACAACGCCGGCCAGGACTGCACGGCCGCCTGCCGGATCTACGCCCAGCAGGGTATCTATGACCAGCTGGTGGAGAAACTTGGGGCGGCGGTGGCCAGCCTGAAAATGGGGGCGCCGGAGGACGCTGCCACCGAACTGGGTCCGCTGAGCTCGCTGGCCCATCTTGAGCGCGTTAGCGCGGCGGTGGAAGCCGCAAGGGCGCTGCCGCACATTAAAGTGGTCACCGGCGGCAGTCGGGCTGACGGCGCGGGCTATTACTTCCAGCCGACGCTGCTCGCCGGCGCCCGGCAGGAAGACGCTATTGTCCAGCGCGAAGTGTTTGGTCCGGTAGTCAGCGTGACGCCTTTCAGCGATGAAGCGCAGGCCCTGAGCTGGGCGAATGACTCTCAGTATGGCCTGGCCTCCTCGGTATGGACGAAAGATGTCGGTCGCGCCCATCGTCTTAGCGCCAGGCTGCAGTACGGCTGCACCTGGGTCAATACCCATTTTATGCTGGTCAGCGAAATGCCGCACGGTGGCCAGAAGCTGTCAGGCTACGGCAAGGACATGTCGATGTATGGCCTTGAGGATTATACCGTGGTCCGCCATGTGATGGTTAAGCATAGCTAAAGGATTGACCATTTAGCGCCAGGCGACTATTGCGCGATGGGTGTGTTAGGCCGCTAATAGTCACAATGGCAAAAATTGTCAAAACTCAACCCAGGGGATATGAGATTATTCTGATGCCCCTTCAAGAGCTAAGCCATCATGAGTGCCGGAGATAAGCGCCGGATGGGGTCCGCCAGTCACCCTGGGCGCACAGCGCCCGGCGGGTGGGGCGGCAACATCGCGGTTCGCGACCGAATTGCGGCCCCTGTCTGTCGGCAGGGGCTTTTTTGTGCTCGCAGAAGAGCGAAGAGATGAGCCGGCCAGTCGCGCCGGGATAACGAGAATACCGCTTTAACTACTTTCAGCGCTTGGTTTTTTTGCTGGGCAGGCTGGCGCTGCGCCGGTCACGAATGTAGGAAATAAGATTATACACCGCCGCGACCAGCAGGATTAGCGCGATGACCAGCGTGATGATTCCGGACATATCCACCTCGAAATTCACAGCGCGAACTGCGCTAAAGCATTACCAATGGTTATGAATGTAAGTATTATCTGACGCGAAGGCAAATGATATTTGTTGTCATTTAGCGCTATTTCTGGCTCTTATCCGTGATGACGGAGATGAAGAGGTTATGTTACAACGGCTTGCCATCGCCATTTATCTTCTTACGATGACGGCCCGCGCGATATATTGCGCCTGTGGCGAAGGCGGCGATCCTTTTCCCCTTGCCGACGGCGAAATATTTTCCTTATTAGCGAAATTAACTCCCCTGAACAGAAAGTATTTCACGGCTAGAGATAAGCTTTTAATATTTACGGTTATCGCATGATATTTGTTCTGAATATTTTATAGCCCTGAGGCAGAGGCAAATACCGGATGCCGCCCGGTAGCGCGCCCCGGGTTTGACTTTCCGCCGCCGCTCATGCGATCATTTAGGGCATATTAGGTTTTGACGTTGATGTCGCTGTGAAAATTTTTGCTTTTATTCTGCTGGCTATCGGCGCTGTGGCGCTGAGCTATGGTAATGCCCCGGCGAAACGAATCCAAAGCTGTGAGAAGATGGGCGTAGGGCAGGCCGTCTGCGCCGCCGCCGAATGGGATAGTGAAAAAGTCAATGTACTGCCGCGCTATAACCCCAGTCTTAATAAGGTAATAGCTGCCGCGCAGTTAGCCCCCGCCGCCCGACAGCAAGATAACAACTCTGTTGTTCGCGCGTAAAAAAGCAGCCTTCGGGGCTGCTTTTTTAGGTTTCGTTGCTGAATTAAATGATTAAAACCAGCCAAATCTTACGGACAGCAGGCTGATAAGCGCGAACGCGGCGCAGACATTAATCATAACGACGGTTTTACTGGAGACATCCATAGCGCCACCCTAATGAGGAAGTCCTAAAGGTATAGTACGGCGCCAGCGGTTGCGCTATCAGATTAAGACGAATCAGGCTTTATTCTGAATATTCAGCCCGTTTCTGATTTTGTTATACAGGTATCTCTGAATCACGACGTCATGGCAGATAATCATCCCACCATGGAACGCCCCTCAGGGAAGGAAAAAGTAAGAATGACGTTATATCAAAAAATGTTGGTGTTTTACGCCATTATGGGCGTGATATGCGCCGTGATTAGCTGGTTTTTAACCAAAGAGAGCCGGCTGATCCGCCTGCTGGCGGCCCTGCTGATCGGCGCCACCTGGCCGTTCAGCTTCCCGATGGCGCTGCTCGTCTCGCTGTTTTAACCCTCAGGCGCTAGACGGCAGAAAAGGGTAGCACAAAGGATAAGGTTACTGTATAAAAAAACAGTAACCTTATCATGGAGGCATACAGGTGAACGGTTTTTATTCGTCCGTCGCTGGCGCCACGCTGCGCTGGCACGATTTCCCGGGAGATGGCCTTCCGGTGGTGTTTATCCACGGCCTTGGCTGCGCGTCATCCTACGATTATCCCCGCATTGCCAGCGATCCCGCGCTCCGCGAACGGCGCAAAATACTCATCGATCTGCCGGGCTTCGGCTATAGCGATAAACCGCGCGTGTTTAGTTACAACATATATGAGCAGGCTTTAGTTTTGGAGCAGTTCCTCAGCCACCTGCGCCTGCAGCGCTTCGCGCTGTTCGGGCATAGCATGGGAGGGAGCATCGCCATCGAAGCGGCGGGGCTACTGGGCGAGCGGGTGACCACGCTGCTGGTCTCGGAACCCAATCTGTTCGCCGGCGGCGGCGAGTACAGCAGGCGCATTGCGGCGCAGTCAGAGTCAGCCTTTGTCGCTGACGGCTATGCCAGGCTGCTGGCGGAGGAGCGCTCGCCGTGGGCGGGTTGTTTACAAAACAGCGCCCCCTGGGCCGTCTGGCGGGCCGCCAGCAGCCTGATACGCGGCAGCGACACGCCCTGGTTTACCCAGCTATGCCAGCTGCGCTGCCAGAAAATGCTGATCGTCGGAGAGCGGTCGCTCCCTTATGCGGATAGCGACCTCGTTCAGGCACAAGGGATCACGGTCGGCATCGTGCCCCATGCCGGACACTCGATGGCGTGGGAAAATCCGCAGGGGCTGGCGCAGCTTATCGCCAGCCATAGTTAAGAGGCGCTGGGCCTCAGAAGGGAAGCTCGCGGGGTTGGGTCTGGATCGTTATCCAGCGCAGCTCGGTGAATTCCGCGATCCCGGCCCGCCCGCCAAAGCGGCCATAGCCGGAGGCTTTGCAGCCGCCAAACGGCATTTGCGCCTCATCATGCACCGTTGGGCCATTGATATGGCAAATCCCGGTTTGCAGACGTTGCGCTACGTTCCACGCTCTGGCGCTGTCGCGGCTGTAGACCGCAGCGGAAAGACCGTACTCGCTGTCGTTGGCCACCGCCAGCGCCTCCTCTTCGCTATGGACGCGAATAATCGCTTTCACCGGACCGAAGGACTCTTCACGCCACAGCCGCATCTCGCGGGTCACGCCGTCCAGCAGGGTCGGGCTCATATGGGTATCGTTGGCTTTACCACCGGTCAGCAGGCGAGCGCCTTTCGCTAACGCATCGTCAATGAGCGCGTTGCAGCGGGCGATGGTGTTCATATCGACAACCGGGCCCGTGAGGGCGGCAGGCAGGGCGGCGGCGCGCCTGGCCAGCAGCGGGATAAACGCCTCCGCTACGGCATTGTCGACAATAATGCGCTCGGTGGACATGCAGATCTGCCCGGCGTTGGCGAAGGCGCCAAAAACAGCGCCCGCCGCCGCTTGCTCAATATCAGCATCGTCCAGCACCAGCAGGGGCGCTTTTCCACCGAGCTCGAGCACCGCTGGTTTCAGATACTGTCCGCAGGTGCGGGCGATAATGCGTCCCACCGGTGTGGAGCCGGTAAAGTTAACGCGCCGCACAGCCGGGTGGGCGATCAGCGATTCAACCAGCGCCGGCGCATCTTCAGGCGCACAGGTAAGATAGTTCCCCACGCCCGGCGGGAAGCCCGCCGCGTCAAGGGCGTCGATAATCAGTCCCTGAGCGGCGGGGGAAAGTTCGGCGCCCTTAAGGATCACCGTGTTGCCACAGGCCAGCGGCGTCGCCAGGGCCCGGGTGGCCAGAATCAGCGGCGCGTTCCACGGCGCCATGCCCAGCACCACTCCCGCCCCCTGGCGGACGCCCATCGCCAGGTTACCCGGCACGTTGGACGGAATTATTTGCCCTTCAATCTGGGTGGTCAGCGCCGCCGCTTCACGCAGAATATCTGCCGCCAGATGAACGTTAAATCCGGCCCAGTGCGCGGTCGCGCCGGTCTCCGCGGCCATGGCGGCGATAAATTTCGCCTCCCGCAACAGCATCTGTTCCGCCGCCTCGAGCAGTAAGCGACGTCGTTCCGCCGGCGCAGTATCGCGCCACAGCGGAAAGGCGCAGGCCGCGGCTTCGACGCAGCGTTTGCCGTCGGCGAGGCTGGCGGCAGCGGCCACCGAGGCTGCCTCATCGTGGGCCGGGTGGCGTCGGGTAAAGGTGCGGCGGCCTTCGGCATCGTGCCACTGGCCGTCAATGTACAGATTGCAGGTGATTGTCATGGTGGAAACCTCTTGTTCTGCGGTTCCCCCAGTGTACCGGGCGGCACTGACGGGAAGCGTGAGCCGGGCGGTTATCGCACATTTTTTTGCAGGAATTTTGTGTGGCTCACAACATCCCGAAGCCCTCTGGCGTAAAAAGCAGCGCAACGTCGATTAAACCAGCAAATTCCACGCGTTTTGCATAAGGTGATAGCCATTGATTATTTGCCGCCGTCAGGCGGCTGTGCTGTTATTACTGTTCTTATAATCAATAATCAGGACTTATAACCATGTCTACAGGGAAAACCACGCTGGCGCTGCTGCTGAGCGCACTGCTGCCGGCCGGCGCCGCCTGGGCCGCAGGCAATGACACTCTGGTCTACTGCTCAGAAGCCTCTCCGGAGTCCTTCAATCCGCAGATCGCCAGCTCCGGTCCGTCGTTCGTCGCCAGCTCGCAGGTACTGTATAACCGTCTGGTGAGCTTTGACCCGGTGAAAAATACGCCGATCCCGTCGCTGGCCACCGAGTGGCACGTCTCTGAGGATGGCAAAACCTGGACCTTTACTCTGCGTCAGGGGGTGAAGTTCAACAGCAACAAATTCTTCAAACCGACCCGCGATTTTAACGCCGACGACGTTCTGTTCTCCGTGCTGCGCCAGATGGATCCTCAGCATCCTTATCACAAGGTGTCGCAGGGGAACTATGAATACTTCCACGACGTGGGCCTCGATAAGCTGATTAAATCGGTGAAAAAGGTGGATGATTACCATGTCCAGTTCGAGCTCAACGAGCCGAACGCGGCGTTTCTTGCCGACTGGGGCATGGACTTCGCCTCTATTCTGTCGGCAGAGTATGGTGAGGCGATGCTGAAGAAAGGAACGCCGGAAAACGTTGATAACTGGCCTGTCGGTACCGGGCCGTATGCGCTGCAGCAGTATAAAGTGGATTCGCAAATCCGCTATATTGCCAATCCCCACTACTGGGAAGGCGAGGTACCGACCAAGCACTTAATCTTCTCCATTACGCCGAACGTCGAGACCCGTCTGGCGAAACTGCAGACCAACGAGTGCCAGATTATTCCCGCGCCGTCGCCGGTACAGTTCCCGGTGATTAAGGGCAATAAAGATCTGGCGCTGCATGCGATTGAGGCGCTGAACGTCGGCTATCTGGCGTTTAACACCGAGAAAAAACCGTTTGATAATGTGCTGGTGCGCCAGGCGTTAAACTACGCTACCGACAAGCAGGCGATCGTCAAGGCGGTATTCCTCGATTCCGGCAGCGTGGCGAAATCACCGATCCCGTCGACGATGCTCGGGTATAAGAAAGATCTCCCGGACTATGACTACGATCCGCAGAAAGCCAAAGCGCTGCTCAAGCAGGCGGGTCTGGAGCAAGGCGCGGAAGTGACCCTGTGGTCAATGCCGGTCCAGCGCCCCTATAACCCAAACTCAAAACGCATTGCCGAAATGATCCAAAACGACTGGGCGAAAGTGGGGGTGAAAGCCAAAATTGTCAGCTATGAATGGGGCGAATACCTTGCCGGTATGCGTAAAGGGGAGCACGACAGCGCCCTGTATGGCTGGATGTCGGACAACGGCGATCCGGACAACTTTGCTGGCACATTGCTCAGCTGTGATAATATCCAGACCGGCTCCAACGCCGCCCGCTGGTGTGATAAATCCTATGACGCGCTGGTAAAGAAAGCGCTGTTGGTGAGCGATCCGCAGGCGCGGGCCAAACTCTACGAACAGGCGCAGGAGATTTTTTATCAGCAGGCGCCATGGATCACCCTGGCGACCGGTAAAACCTTCTATGCGACGCGCAGCAACGTCAGCGGCTACACCGTCAGCATGATGGGGAGCGATTTTTCCAAAGCGAAGCTGAATTAAGCGAAAGGAGAACAGGATGGCACATCTGGATGAGGTTATCGTCAAAGTCGATGACGCCCTGGCCGAGGGCGTTATCGCGCATATGAATGAGCTGCTAATCGCCCTGAGTGATGATGCGCAACTCAGTCGTGAGGAACGCTATATCCAACAGCAGCGTCTGCGCACCGCCATCGC
>NZ_GL882795.1:4008-10399 GCF_000195655.1 Klebsiella sp. MS 92-3 | reverse complement strand
ACAAAGGGCGGCGCGATCCTCTGAAGATGCGCTCAGAACTGGCGTCTGGCCACCAGCCAGGCGCCCACCACCAGCATCACCGCCCCGCATAACGGTCCGATCAGCGCCCGCACCGGCACGCCGTGGGCGCGAACTAAATCCATGATCAACCCGCCCACCAGCTGGCTGGCCACCAGTACCGCAATGGTCGTCGCCGCGCCAACGTTTTGATAACCGCTGATGCTGGCGAAGACGAAAAAGGACCCCAGCAGGCCGGGGATCAGCGTCCACCACTTCACGCTCAGGGCCAGCTCCTGAAAGCCGGCGACGCCCTGGCGCAGCAGTAACATCGTCACGAAGATAACGATCCCGACCAGCGAATTGAGCAGCATAGCGATAAGGATCGTCGACGCCGACTGGGTGATGCGCACCATCAGAGTGTTCTGCACTACCAGGCCAACGCCGGCGGCGATCAGGCAGGCGAGAGTGAGCGACGCGTTCATGCTTTGCCGTCCGGGTCCTGACGCGCATCCAGCTGCAGCTGCATAAAGGTCAGATCCAGCCAGCGGCCAAATTTGGTGCCCACCTGCGGCATCTGCCCGGTGGTGATAAAGCCCAGCGTTTCATGCAGATGCAGCGAAGCGTGATTCTGCGACTCGATGCCGGCGACCATCACATGTTTATTCAGCCGTCGCGCTTCGGCGATCAAGGCGACCAGCAGCTTGCGGCCCAGCCCTTTCCCCTGATGTTCGGGATGAACGTACACCGAATGCTCCACGGTATGGCGAAAGCCGTCAAACGCCCGCCAGTCGCCAAACGAGGAATAACCGGTAATGACGCCGTCTTCCTCGCTCACCAGTACCGGAAATCCAGCCAGCTGGCGGGCTTCAAACCAGGCGATGCGGTTGTCGGTATCCACAGTTTTATCATTCCAGATGGCGGCGGTATGGACGACGGCATGGTTATAGATCTCGGCGATCGCCGCGCAGTCGTCTTTAATGGCAGGGCGAATGGACATAGCAAACCTCAATTTTTCGTACACTATAGTAGTACAATATTATTACAATAATGAACGCCACGCTGTCATCCGTTTTCAGCATAATTTTAACGGCTAACCCGGGAATAACACGTCTCGGTGGATGGTTGTGTAATGGGGGGGCGCACACTATAGTGTTACGTTATGAATACTATAGAAGACAACCTCAATCAGCGCATCAGCGCGCGCATCCGCATCGAGCGCGAGTCCCGCGGCTGGTCGCTGAACGACCTCGCCGAACGGGCCGGCGCCTCACGGGCGATGATCCATAAAATCGAGCGCGGCGAAAGCAGCCCGACCGCCTCGATGCTTGGCCGCCTTTCCGGCGCCTTCGGCATCAGTATGTCGACCCTGATCGCCCGCGCGGAAATGCAGGAGGGCAAGCTGCTGCGCTTTGCCAGCCAGCCGGTATGGCGCGACCCGCAAAGCCACTATCTCCGCCGCCACGTTTCGCCGCGCAGCGATTTGCCGATCGATCTGGTGCAGATTGAGCTGCCGCCCGGTAGCGATGTGCCGATGCCCGCCGCGTCCTATGCGCTTGCCCGCCAGCTAATCTGGCTGCAACAGGGCGAGCTGGTGTTTGTCGAAGGCAATACCCGCCATGAGATGCAGGCGGGGGATTGTCTGGAGCTTGGCCCGCCCAACGATTGTCGCTTTATTAATGAATCCGCAGAGACCTGCGTCTATCTGGTAGTTCGCCTTAATCAATCGCCATCCGGCTCTTAATGTTAAAGCATAATACGCATAAAGCAGCTAGCCTCAGTACAGTCTGCTAACAAGAGGAGTTTGCTATGACAGATCAACCGCAACGCCATCGCCGCTGGGTGCTGGCTTCCCGTCCCCATGGTGAACCGACGGCAGAGAATTTCCGCCTGGAAGAGAGCGAAGTGCCGACGCCAGGCCCGGGTCAAGTGCTGCTGCGTACCGTTTATTTATCGCTCGACCCGTATATGCGCGGGCGCATGAGCGACGCGCCGTCCTATTCGCCGCCGGTGGCCATTGGCGCGGTGATGGTGGGAGGGACCGTGAGTCGCGTGGTCAGCTCAAATCATGCCGATTATCAACCCGGCGACTGGGTGCTGGGCTACAGCGGCTGGCAGGATTATGAACTCTCCGACGGCAGCGGACTGGTGAAGCTGGGTGACAATCCGCAACACCCGTCCTGGTCGCTGGGAGTTCTGGGGATGCCCGGCTTCACCGCCTACATGGGTTTGCTGGACATCGGCCAGCCAAAGGCGGGCGAAACGCTGGTGGTCGCCGCGGCGACCGGGCCGGTTGGCGCCACGGTTGGACAGATCGGCAAAATTAAGGGCTGCCGCACCGTCGGCATCGCTGGCGGCGCGGAAAAATGCCGCTATGCGGTTGAGACGTTAGGCTTTGATCTCTGCCTTGACCATCGTGCGGATGATTTTGCCGAACAGCTGGCCAAGGCCTGCCCGCAGGGTATTGACGTTTATTATGAAAACGTCGGCGGCAAGGTTTTTGACGCGGTGCTGCCGCTGTTGAATACCGCAGCGCGGGTACCCGTCTGCGGGCTGGTGAGCGGCTATAACGCCACCGGGCTGCCGGACGGGCCAGATCGTCTGCCGCTGCTGATGGCGACCATCCTCAAAAAGCGCATCCGGATGCAGGGCTTTATTATCGGCCAGGATTACGGGCATCGGATCGCCGAATTCCAGCAGCAGATGGGGCGCTGGGTGCAGGAGGGGAAAATTAAATATCGCGAACAGCTTATCGACGGTCTGGACCAGGCGCCGCAGGCGCTGATCGGCCTGTTAAAAGGCGAGAACTTCGGTAAGGTAGTGATCCGCGTCGCGGCGGACGACTAACCTGGCGGGCTTCGACTGAACAGGCCCCTTTTTCCGCCAGGGAAAAGAGGCCTGGCATAGAGGTCAGGCGTAGAAGGCTAACCGCTGGGCGAGCAGATCGACAAAGGCTTCGCGGTCCACATCCAGCATCAGGGTGGTATTGGGCCGATTGCCGGTCAGATGGTAGTAATCGACCACCGTCATCCCCTGGGTATATTTGCCTTCCGTTTCTACGCCAACCCAGCGTTCGATCGTGGTAAAGATCTCCGGCTTGAGGAGCCAGGCGATGGTGCAGGGATCGTGCAGCGGCGCGCCGTCGAAGCCCCACTTTTCATCTTTGTGGTAGGCCATAAAGAAGTCGAGCAGTTCGGCGATGATGGTCGACACCGTGTTGCCAATCTGGCGGAATCGCTCGATATCGGCGGGAAGGATTTGCGCCTTATGGGTGACGTCAAGGCCCGCCATCACCACCGGGATCCCGGACTGAAAGACCATTTCCGCGGCCTGCGGATCAACGTAAATATTAAACTCCGCCGCCGGCTGCCAGTTGCCCAGCCCCATGGCGCCCCCCATGATCACGATGCGGGCGATCTTCGCGTGCAGCTCCGGATGGCTGGCGAGCAGCAACGCCACGTTAGTCTGCGGTCCGGTGGCCACCAGAGTCACCGGCTCCTGGCTTTCCCGCAGCACGCTGGCCATCAGCTCGACGGCGGTGCAGTTCTGCGGCGCAAAGGCCGGCTCAGGCAGGCTCGGGCCATCCAGTCCGCTCTCGCCGTGCACGTTATCGGCGATGATCAGATCGCGCATCAACGGCTTCCACGCGCCGCCGGCAACCGGAATGTCCGGCCGGTTCAGCAGCGTCAACATACGCAGCACGTTGCGCAGGGTCTTCTCCGGAGTTTGGTTGCCCGCGGAAGCGGTGACGGCTTTCACCTCCAGCTCCGGCGAGGCGAGGGCGAGGACCAGGGCGATCGCGTCATCATGTCCCGGATCGCAATCAATCATTATCGGCAGTGCCATAGCAGCTCCTTGTTGGCGATGTTCTGTGACCAGACTAACGCTGCGAGTCGGGGCAGACGAGATGGTGTGCAGAATAGTGTGATGGAGACCACGATTGCTGCGAGGTAACGCGTATCGTTACGCGACCGTCCGTAAACATGGTGCCTCGTTTTGCGGTGGCGCAAGATGGCGCCCGGCGCGGCGCGATATAATAGAAAAATTGCTAATCCTTACGGATATTAATGGTTTGCTTTTCGGCGGGCGGGTTCTTATCCTTAAGAAAACTCAAGAGGTTATTACGATGAAAGATGTAGTAGATAAATGCAGCACCAAAGGCTGCGCCATTGATGTCGGGACGATCATTGATAACGAGGACTGCGTCTACCGGGCCGAGAAGGTGTTCCCAAGCCGCGAAGAAGCGGAATCCACCGTAGCCGCCGTGCGCGAACGTGCTGCCGCCGCAGCGCCGGCCAGTGAACCGCCGCAGGTCGATTACACCATCGTCGCCGCTGGCGACGCGGTGAAACTCGACCTCTCCATCGCCTTCTCCTGCCAGGCGGAAAAGATCATTTTCGAGTTATCCCTGCGAAATCTGCTTTAATTCGCGCCTGTAGCGGAAGCGTGATGCTCTGGCGGGCAGGCGCCTTCCGCTGATGCAGCACGCTGCCCGCCCGGCGACCTGAGCCGGGTGAGCGCGGTTAGTCTTGAAAGACGACGTTTCCGCCAACCATGGTCATCACCACGCGGCTGGCGCCAATCTCCTCATGGGCTACGGCGAAGATATCGCGGTCCAGCACCTGAAAATCAGCGACTTTGCCGACCTCTATCGATCCGCGTACCGCTTCTTTCCCTTCCTGATAGGCCGCATTGATGGTGTACATCCGCACGCCGTCCGCCACGCTAATTGCCAGTTCCGGGCGAATAACCTTGCCGCTGGAAGATGATTTGCGGGTGACCGCTGCCTGAACCATTTTGCGCCAGTTCACCAGCGCCATAATGCCATCTGACCCGCCGGCGATGATGACCCCAAGGTCGATGATATCCCGTAGCCCTTTGCAGATTTCCCCCTTGATGCCACAGTAGCGGGCGCGCTGTTCATAGTCATATGCCGGGCCGCCGGGTGAGGGTTGTTCGGAAAGCAGAATGCCGTATTTTGCCGCCGTCACGAAATCTTGCCGATCGCCCATTGAGCCGTGCAGCACATAATGCCGTCGGCTCTCCCCCGGATAGCGCTGAATCGCCTGCACGAAGCTGTTAATCGTGACTTTAACCGCCTTATCGCCGACCGCATGGACTGCCACCTGAAAACCGCGCTGGTGAGCCAGCAGAATCATCTGCTGTAGCGCCTCAACTTGTGCTTCCTCGGTCGCCTCGGGGCCACCAAACACCGAGCGTCCGCGATATCCCGGCCGGTCGGCGTAATCCTGATTCATCCACGCTGTGTGCGATGTGGGAACGCCATCGCAGAACAGTTTTATGGTCCGACAGTCCAGCCAGTCCCGGTCGGTGAACTGGGAGAAATCAAAGCTATCCAGATCGCGCTTCAGGGTGGCGCAGGACTGAACCCCCCGCTCGGCGGAGTAAAAGGCGATGGATACCCGGGCGGTGAGTTTTCCTTCATCCTGCAGTTCACGGTAGGCGGCGATGGCGCGATCCCCCGCAGCGCCCACCTCGCGCGTGTTTTCCCCCGGACCCATGGCGCCTTCCGTGTAGCTGGCATACCCTTCGCTGTTCATCAGGCGCTGGGCTGCCAGAAGGTTCTCTTTGAGGGCCGCTACGGTCAGACGGGGCATCGTGCCGGATGCGAGATGCAGGGCGGGCAGGTCGATGAAATTGCCGTCCAGTTCGCCACTGGCCGTTCGCCCCAGATGTCCGCCGAGGGGATCAGGGGGGCTGGCGTCAAGACCGGAGAGGGCCAGCGCCCGGCTGTTGACGATGCAGGAGTGACCGTCCCACAGGGCGAGCAGGGTGGGATGATCGGCCGTGACGTCGTCAATATCCCAGCGCGTCAGAGAGCGCTGCTCGGCCGCGCACTCCTTGATTGCGTTTGGATCCAGACCGCAGACACGAATCCATGCCCCGGCGGGAGTGCGGGCTGCCTGGTCGCGCAGTCTTTCCCGCAGTACTGCCAGGGAACGCACGTCCTGGCAGTTCAGGCAATGCCAGCTGTCAGCGAGCCAGCCGATATGGATATGTGAGTCATGCGCGGCGGGTAAAATGAGTTTGCCGCCAAGGTCAATGACCTGCGTCTGGGGACCAATATGCTGCTGAATCTCCTGGTCTTCACCAACGTTAATAATCCATCCCTGCTTCACGGCGATGGCGCGCTTAAAACTAAAATGTGCGTCCACCGTGGCGACCTTGCCGTTAATCAATACGCAGTCCGCATAAACGACATTATCCATTTATCCCTCCCTGGCTGATAAAAGTGCCGATCAATATAAATAGTAACCATGGTGATTATGTGGCGACTATCTGACTACGAAGGGGGTGGAGTGTCAAGCGCGGGTCGTTGGCGGGTGTCCGCCTGGCGGTGGAATAGACGGTAAGGAAAAGCGCTTCGCCCCCC
>NZ_GL882795.1:0-3891 GCF_000195655.1 Klebsiella sp. MS 92-3 | reverse complement strand
GGGGGGGGGGGGGGGGGGGGGGGGAAGGGGCGTGTTATTCGAAGCGCCAGGCGAGGTTCAGGCCGATGCCGTAGTTACGTCCCGGGGCAGGCTCGTAGTAACGCCCGTTAGACTCGTTAACGATGACAGACCCGACGTACTCCCGGTCGAACAGGTTGTCGATGCGACCGAACAGATCCATATCCATCCTGCCGTAGCTCCATTTATAGCCAGTCGTCAGGCCAACCACCGTCCAGGAGGGCGCTTTGGCGGTGTTTTCGTCATTGGCCATGATATCGCTCATATAGCGAATATCGCTCCCGGCGTACCAACCTTGCTCCGGCTGATAGCCAAAGGAGGCGTAGCCCATATTGCGCGCGATCCCCGGAATGCGATTGCCATTGCAGCTGGCGTCGTCGCAGACGTTAGTGCGATAGGTCGCGTCCAGCCAGGTCCAGGCCGCCTTCAGACGCCAGCTCTCGCCAAACTGCTGATCCAGCCCCAGCTCCATCCCCTGACGGCGGGTCTTGCCGGCGTTTTTATAACTGGTGCGCCCGCCGCTGCTGCTGTCGACCACAATCTCATTATCGGTATTGGTCTGGAACAGGGCGGCGGTGAACAGCCCATTGCCGATCCGCGTCTTGCTGCCGATCTCCACCGTGTCGTTGGTGGAGGGTTTCAGGCCGAAGTTGAGGCCGCTCTGGTTATCGGAGCGGTAGGAGAGTTCGTTAATGGTTGGCGTCTCGAAGCCGCGGCCGGCGGAAAGATAGACGTTCCACGCGTCGGTCAGGGCATATTTCAGCGAGCCCGCGGGCAGCCATTTGTGATAGCTGGCATCACCGCTGTCATCGCCATTGCCTGGGGTGATGTAGTAGTCGTTCGAGTCGAACCATACCGAGCTGTAGCGAACCCCGGCATCGAGCGAGAGTTTGTCAGTGAGCTGCCACTGGGTCTGCAGGTAGGGGTCGACGTTCCACATCAGGTTGCGTTCGTTACGGCGCAGCGCGCCCTGTTCGCCATACTGCGGCGCGCCGTTGACCATCACAAAGTTTTCATACCCTTTGCGCCGCTCGCTCATGTTCTCGTAGTCGAGACCGGCGGTGAGCGTGACGGGCACCAGCAGCTCTCCGCGATGGGTCAGCCGGGTATCAATCCCCTGGTAGTGACGGGTAAGGTCGATCACCCCGCCGGCATGGCTCGGCTTCAGCTGCGGCGCGCGCGGGATCGACTGGAACTGAGTGGTTTCACGTTCTCCAGCGTACATCATAACGCTGAGATCGTCCTGGGCACTGAGCTGGCGCTCATAGCGCAGGCCGGCCTGGGTCTGTCGGGTATTCTTGCGGGTATTATACTGGTCGCCGCGCGGTGACTGGCGCGGGTTATCGCGCCATTCATCGGCGGTCAGGCCACCGGCGTCATTGGCTTTGATATCCACGCTATTCAGCAGCAGAGTCAGCTTACTGACGTCGTTGATGCGCACCCCCAGCCGGGCGTTCGCCAGATTTTTGCGCGCGCCGCTGTGATCGCGATAGCCATGGGTGGTGAAGCGATTGGTTGAGACCGTGTAATCCACATCGCCTGCGTGGCTGCCGTCGCCAACGGCGCCAGTGGCTTTCATCCCGTAGTGCCAGGTGCCGAAGCTGCCATAGTAGCTGCTGGCTTCCACGGTGGGCGGCTGGGTGCCGGTCTGGCTGGTGACGTTGATCACCCCGCCGGACGAGTTACCGTACAGGGCAGAGAAGGGGCCGCGCAGCACCTCAATGGTGTCAACGCTGCCGATATCAATATTTGAGGTCTGCCCCTGGCCGTCGGGCATGGTGGCCGGAATGCCATCCACATAGATGCGCAGTCCGCGCACGCCATAGGTTGAGCGCGAGCCAAAGCCGCGAATCGACAGCTGCAGATCCTGGGCATAGTTTTGCCGGTTCTGCACCTGCAGGCCCGGCACGGCGCCCAGCGATTCAGAGAGATTGACGCGCGGCGCGGCCTGGCGCATCTCATCCCCATTCACCACGCTGACGGCGGCGGGGGTATCCAGTTCAGAAACCGTGGTTGGCGCGGCGGTCACCACCATGGTTTGTTCATCAGCGGCCTGGGCTGCGGCAATGAGCGGCAAGAGCAGGGCCGGGAGGGCGACGTGACGCACGGACAGGATTTTCATCGATAATACTCAAAGACGAACCAAATGGAACATATGTATATATGTTACCTCGTTTGTAAAATATTTGAAAATTATTAACTGCTGCTGGTTAACGGATAGTGCTCGCCAGGCATGAATTTACCGCACAACAACAATTAACGCTCCACTTTGATATAAATAATGATTACTATTCGCATTCAAAAATAAGGGTAAAGCCAGGACTTTACCGCCGGAAGCGATGTCGGGTCAGCACATACTGGTTTATCAAAGGGAGTCGTCATGTCATTACGTCATTTTGCCGCGCCGCGTCTGCGCCATTCACTGCTCGTCACTTCTCTGCTGCTGGCAGGCAGCTTTAGCGCCCACGCCGCGGAAGAGATGCTGCGCAAGGCCGTCGGAAAAGGGGCCTACGAAATGGCCTACAGCCAGCAGGAGAATGCGCTGTGGGTCGCCACATCACAGAGTCGTTCGCTGGACAAAGGCGGGGTGGTTTACCGTCTTGACCCCGCCACCCTCGACGTGACGCAGATTATTCACAACGATCTGAAGCCGTTCGGCGCCGCTATCAACCATGCCACCGGCACGCTGTGGTTTGGCAATACCGTCGACAGCACTGTCACCGCTATTGACGCCAAAACCGGCGCCGTGAAGGGGCGCCTGGTGCTGGACGAGCGTCAGCGCAGCGAAACCGTGCGTCCGCTGCAGCCGCGCGAGCTGGCGGTCAATGAGCAGACCAACACGGTCTACATTACCGGTCTGGGCAAAGAGAGCGTGATTTGGGTGGTAGATGGCGCAACCCTGAAGCTGAAAACGACCATTACCGGCACCGGGGCAATGGCGACGGGTCTGGCGATCGATCCGCAGGCTAAGCGTCTGTATACCACCAACGCCGATGGCGAACTGCTGACCATCGACAGCGAGAGCAACACGATTGCGTCGCGCAAAAAATTGCAGGATGACGGCAAAGCGCATTTCTATCTTAACCTGAGTCTCGATACCGCCGGCCATCGTGCCTTTATTACCGACAGCAAGCAGCCGGAAGTGCTGGTGGTCGATACCCGCGACGGCAAGGTGCTGGAGAAAATCGCCGCGCCGGAGTCGCTGGCGGTGCTGTTTAACCCGGCGCGCAACGAAGCCTATGTGACGCATCGTAAGGCCGGGGAAGTCAGCGTTATCGACGGCAAGAGCTACAAGGTAGTGAAGACCTTTAAAACGCCGACTCACCCCAACAGCCTGGCGCTCTCCGAGGACGGCAAAACGCTGTACGTTAGCGTGAAACAAGCTTCCAGCCGTGAGAAAGAAGCCACCGCGCCGGACGATGTGATCCGCATCGCCCTGTAAGACCTCAGCGCGACGAAACCGGAAAACGGTGGTCGCGCTCCGCATGCCGCCGGGCCAGGCCCGGCGACTCACCCTCTGTTACAAACGCCTATTGGCCTGACAAACCAGATGGTTATACACTTAACCCTTTCCCGCCACGTGCGGGCAGTGGTAATCAGTGGAGATAAAATGAAAAAGCCATTCATGGTGATTTGCGCCGGCGCGATGCTGGCGCTGCTGGCAGGTTGTTCGTCAAACTACGTTATGACCACGAAGAGCGGTCAAACTATCGTTACCCACGGCAAGCCGCAGCTGGATAAAGAAACGGGGATGACCAGCTATATCGATGAGTCAGGTAATAAGCGGGAAATTAACAGCAGCGATGTGTCGCAGCTGGTTGAAGATAATTAAGTTCTGACCTCCCGGTTTGCCCGCGATGGACAAACCGGGAG
>NZ_GL882794.1:46785-55909 GCF_000195655.1 Klebsiella sp. MS 92-3 | reverse complement strand
TTGCTGGCCGGAGCCCGGGGGTACAGGGGGAGGCGGCGACTGACCTCCCCCTGTGCGCTCCCTGCGCTATGAAAGGCATAACGCAGAAGAAATATCGGGAGCGCAATCTTCCAGGAAATAACATAGAACAAACGTTATTCCCGGGTCGAAATCGTTGCACGCCGAGAACAGTGTCAACAAAACCGCAGTTCGTACGCCGGGTAAGGCGTAGCCGCCATCCGGCTTTTTACTGTTTCGCGTCCAGGAACTGCACCGCTTTATCCGGGAAATCGGTAAATAAGCCGTCGACGCCCGCCTGGTTATACAGCACGTCATAGAGCTGATTAACGTTAGTCGCGTACTCCGGCAACTGATCCGCGCGCACGGTGTACGGATGCACCTGCAGATGGCTGGCATGCGCCTCTTTCACCATCGCCGTCAGCTTCACCGCCCCCGGCTTCGAGCCTTCCGCTACCAGCATATGGTAATCCGGGCCGATGCCGTCCGCGTACTGCGCAATCTGCGCCATCGCCCCTGGCTTGAACATCCAGTCATAGCTGTAGTTCACCCACTTACCATCGGCCTGTTTCTGCTGGGTTTCATTCCAGTCGGTATAGGCGATGAGCTGCACCAGATTGAGATCCATCCCCATCTTCGGCTCCAGCTCATTTTTAATGCGTTTGAGCTCGTTGGCGTCAAAGCACTGCAGATAAACCTTATCCTGCTTGCTGGTATAGCCATATTCCTTCAGCACCTTCAATGTGCTGGCGGCAATATCTTTGCCTTCCTGGTGGTGGAACCACGGTGCTTTGATTTCCGGGTAGATACCGATGTTTTTGCCGGTTGAATGGTTCAGCCCCTGGACAAACTCAATCTCCTCTTCAAAGGTATGAATACGGAAATCGGATTTGCCCATCGGGAATCGCCCGGGATAGGTTTGCACGTTCTTACCATTTTTCGGCTCAAAACCTTCGGTGAACTTCAGCGACTTAATCTCGTCCAGGGTAAAGTCGATGGCGTAGAAACGACCATCTTTACGCGCCCGCTGCGGGAAACGCTGCGCAACGTCAGTCACCCGATCGAGATAGTGGTCGTGTAACACCACCAGCCGGTCGTCTTTGGTCATCACCAGGTCTTGCTCAAGGTAATCCGCCCCCTGAGCGTAAGCCATCGCTTTCGCCGGCAGGGTATGTTCCGGCAGATACCCGCTGGCGCCGCGGTGGGCGATGACCATTTTATCAGCCGCTGTCGCGCTGAAGCACAGCGCCGAACTGGACAGAATCATTCCGCTCATCAGCGCGGTAAGTTTCATTTTCATCGCCGCTCCTTAGGCTTGTTTCAGCTGTTGGTGATGGCGACGTTCACCGAGCATCACGATAACCAGCAGGATAACCGCCAGCACGCTGCCGCCGATCATCACCATAAAGCCGCCGTCCCAGCCGAAGAAATCGACGGTGTAGCCGACGATAGCGCTCGCGGCCACGGAACCGCCAAGATAGCCGAACAGGCCGGTGAAGCCCGCGGCGGTCCCGGCGGCTTTTTTCGGCGCCAGCTCGAGGGCATGCAGACCAATCAGCATCACCGGGCCGTAGATCAGGAAGCCAATGATGATCATACAGGCCATATCGACGCCCGGATTGCCCGGCGGGTTCAGCCAGTAAACGACAGTGGCGATGGTCACCAGGGTCATAAAGAACACGCCGGTGGCGCCGCGGTTGCCTTTAAACACTTTGTCCGACATCCAACCGCACAGTAGCGTGCCCGGGATCCCCGCGTACTCGTACAGGAAATAGGCCCAGGAGGATTTATCCAGCGCGAAGTGTTTAACTTCTTTCAGGTAGGTCGGCGACCAGTCGAGAATGCCGTAGCGCAGCAGATAAACGAAGACGTTAGCGATAGCGATGTACCACAGCAGCTTGTTCGGCAGAATGTATTGCATAAAGATCTGCTTCGCCGTCAGCTCTTCTTCGTGCTTTTCGCTGTAATCGTCCGGGTAGTCGTTTTTATATTCTTCAATCGGCGGCAGACCGCAGGACTGCGGGGTGTCGCGCATCATTGCGAAGGCGAAAATCGCCAGCAGAATGGCGCCGAATGCCGGCATATACAGCGCCGCGTGCCAGTCGTTAAACCACGCCATCCCTAACAGGAACAGCAGCGGCGGAATGCCGCCGCCGACGTTATGCGCGCAGTTCCACACCGAGACAATCCCGCCGCGCTCTTTCTGCGACCACCAGTGCACCATGGTCCGGCCGCACGGCGGCCAGCCCATCCCCTGGAACCAGCCGCAGAGGAACAGCAGCACGAACATTATCATGATGCTGGACGTCGCCCACGGCACGAAGCCCATCACCAGCATCACCAGCGCGGCGAGGATCAAGCCAGCCGGCAGGAAAATGCGCGGATTCGAGCGGTCAGAGACCGATCCCATGATGAATTTCGAAAATCCATAGGCGATGGAGATACCGGAAAGGGCGAAGCCGAGGTCGCCACGAGAGAACCCCTGCTCGATAAGATAAGGCATCGCCAGGGCAAAGTTCTTACGAACCAAATAGTAGGCGGCATAACCAAAAAAGATGCCAATAAAAATCTGCCAGCGTAATCGGCGATATAGCGGGTCAATCTCCGCTGCTGGCAAACGCGCTTTATGCGCGGCGGGTTTAAAAATACTTAACATATCAGCCTCCGTGGCCCTTGCTGTTTTCTACTGACGTCACGACAAAATCCCAGATTAATCACCAACTTCAAATATGGTCGCGATGGTAGGCAATACGTAGAGTTGATACTGTGAAACATCGCACAATTTGTTACAAAAATATGACAAAACGTTCCAATGTGAGCACGAAATCACATAACACGCTCAAATAACGCGCGAATATGCTCGAAATCAAACAATAACCTTACTAATTGTGGCTAAATGGTGTTAAACGAAAGCAGAGGAGCTGAAGATGACGGGACGTATTGATAGCGAGGTCATTATCATCGGCGGCGGAGCAACCGGCGCCGGTATCGCCCGCGACTGCGCCCGGCGCGGATTACGAACGCTGCTCATTGAGCGCCATGATATCGCCACCGGGGCGACCGGCCGGAATCATGGACTGCTGCACAGCGGCGCCCGCTACGCGGTGACCGACAACGAATCCGCCCGCGAATGCATCAGTGAGAACCGCATTCTGCGCCGCATCGCCCGCCACTGTATTGAACCGACCAATGGGCTGTTTATCACCCTGCCTGAAGATGACCTGGCATGGCAGCAAACCTTTATCGACGCCTGTCAGCAGGCTGGCATAGAGGCCACGCCGCTCTCGCCGCAGGAAGCGCTGCGCCGGGAGCCCGCCGTCAACCCGACGCTGCTGGGCGCGGTGCAGGTCCCGGACGGTACCATCGACCCGTTTCGCCTCACCGCGGCCAATATGCTCGACGCCCGCGAACACGGCGCGCAGATCCTTACCGGCTGCGAAGTAACAGGCCTACTGCGCCGGGGCGATCGCGTCTGCGGCGTCCAGGTATACGACCGCCAACTTCACCAGGCCCGCACTCTGTACGCCGGGATGGTGGTTAACGCCGCCGGGATCTGGGGGCAGCGTATTGCGGAATATGCCGACCTGCGCATCACCATGTTCCCGGCGAAGGGATCGCTGCTGATCCTCGATCATCGGATTAACAACCTGGTGATCAACCGCTGCCGTAAGCCGGCCGACGCCGATATTCTGGTGCCCGGCGATACCATCTCGCTGATCGGCACTACCTCAATGCATATTCCTTATGACGAAATTGACGACAACCGGGTAACAGCGGCGGAGGTCGATACCCTACTGCGCGAAGGGGAAAAGCTGGCGCCGGTCATGGGCCGCACCCGGATCCTCCGCGCCTACTCCGGCGTCCGCCCGCTGGTGGCCAGCGATAACGATCCCAGCGGGCGCGGCGTCAGCCGCGGCATCGTCCTGCTCGACCATGCCCAGCGTGACGGTATGGAAGGCTTCATTACTATCACCGGCGGCAAGCTGATGACCTATCGCCTGATGGCCGAGTGGGCCACCGACGCCGTCTGTCGTAAGCTGGGAAACACCACCCCCTGTACCACGGCCGAAGCCCCGCTGCCCGGTTCACAGGAGCCAACGGAAAGTACCCTGCAAAAGATTATCTCCCTCCCCACCCCGCTGCGCGGCTCGGCCGTCTACCGTCACGGCGATCGCACCCCGTCCTGGCTTGGCGACAGCCGCCAGCACCGTAGCCTGGTCTGCGAATGTGAAGCCGTCACTGCCGGTGAAGTGAAATACGCGGTGGAAAACCTGGCGGTCAACACCCTGCTCGACCTGCGCCGCCGCACCCGGATTGGCATGGGGACCTGTCAGGGGGAACTCTGCGCCTGCCGCGCTGCCGGACTGCTGCAGCGCTTTAACGTCACCACGCCCGCGCAGTCGTTAACCCAGCTCTCGGAATTTCTCAATGAACGCTGGAAGGGCGTGCAGCCCATCGCCTGGGGCGATGCGCTGCGCGAAAGCGAATTCACCCGCTGGGTCTACCTCGGCCTGTGCGGATTGCCACAGGAGCACCGGGATGAAGTTTGATTGCGCGATTATCGGCGGCGGGCTCGCCGGCCTGCTGTGCGGGCTGGTCCTGAATCAGCACGGCCTGCGCAGCGTCATCATCAGCCGCGGGCAGAGCGCGCTGCATTTTTCCTCCGCGTCGTTAGACCTGCTCTCGGCGCTGCCCAACGGCGATAACGTCACTGACGTCGCACAAGGTCTGCAGCAACTCGCTGAACAGCTTCCTGAACACCCTTATTCCCGTCTCGGCGCCGAGGCGGTGCTCGAATACGCGACACAGACCGAAGCCCTGCTGGCCGCCTGCGGCGCGGTGATGCAGGGCGATGCGCGCCGGCCGCACCGGCGGGTAACGCCGCTGGGGACGTTGCGCCCGGCATGGCTGTCGCCCCTTGAGGTGCCTGTCGCGCCCCTGCCGTCGCAGGGCGCCTGTCTGGTGGGGATCAGCGGCTTTGCTGATTTTCAGCCGCATCTCGCCGCCGCCGCGCTCGGTCAACACGGAGTTACCGCCGCGGCGGTGGAAATCGAGTTACCGCTGCTGGATGTGCTGCGTGACAACCCGACCGAGTTTCGCGCCGCCAATATCGCCCGCGTCCTGGATGATGAGAATATGTGGCCGGCCCTGCATGCAGCGCTGCTACCGCTGGCGCAGCAGTATGACCTGCTGATCATGCCCGCCTGTTTTGGCCTCGCCGACGATCGCCTGTACCACTGGCTGCAGGCGCGTCTACCCTGCCCGCTGCGTCTGCTGCCGACGCTGCCGCCTTCGGTTCCCGGGATGCGTTTGCATTCTCAGCTGCAACGCCAGTTCATTCGCGAGGGCGGCGCCTGGCTCGCAGGCGATGAGGTGGTGAAAATCAGCCATCGACAGAACGCCGTCGAGGCGGTCTGGACGCGCAATCACGGCGATATTGCGCTGCGTCCGCGCTTTACCGTGCTGGCCAGCGGCAGCTTTTTCAGCAACGGTCTTGTCGCCACTCGCGATAGCGTGCGCGAGCCGATCCTCGGCCTCGACCTTCACCAGACCCTGCCACGGGAAAGCTGGTACCAGCGCGATTTCTTCGCCTCACAACCGTGGCAGCGCTTCGGCGTGAAAACCGATGCCCTGCTGCGCCCCCTGCTGGGCGGGCAGCCGTTCCATAATCTGTTCGCCATCGGCTCATTGCTCGGCGGGTTCGATGCCATTCAGCTCGGCTGTGGCGGCGGCGTCTGCGCCGTTACCGCGCTGCACGCCGCCAGACAGATCCATGCCCTTGCCGGAGGCCGGCCATGAACGATACCCGTTTTGAAAGCTGCATTAAGTGCACGGTCTGTACCACCACCTGCCCGGTAAGTCGGGTCAATCCGCGCTATCCGGGCCCGAAACAAGCGGGGCCGGACGGCGAACGCCTGCGTCTGAAGGATGGCGCGCTGTACGACGAGGCGCTGAAGTACTGCATTAACTGCAAGCGCTGCGAGGTCGCCTGCCCGTCGGATGTGAAAATTGGCGATATCATTCAACGCGCCCGGGCACAGTACGGCCAGCAAAAGCCGACCCTGCGCGACGCCATCCTCAGCCATACCGACCTGATGGGTACCCTTTCCACCCCCTTTGCCCCCCTGGTCAACGCCGCCACCGGCTTAAAACCGGTGCGCCGTCTGCTCGACGCGACGCTCAACATCGATCACCGGCGTACGCTGCCGAAATATGGTTTCGGCACCTTCCGCCGCGCTTACCGCCAGCTCGCCGCCCGTCAGAAGCAGTACAGCGAACAGGTGGCTTTCTTTCATGGCTGCTACGTCAACTATAACCATCCACAGTTGGGTAAAGATCTGATTCGCGTCGTCAACGCGCTGGGTACCGGGGTGCAGTTGTTATCAAAAGAAAAATGCTGCGGCGTACCGCTGATCGCCAACGGTTTTTTCGACAAGGCGCGTAAGCAGGCGCAGAGCAACGTCGCCGCGATGCGGGAAAACACGCTACCGATCATTGCCACCTCCTCGACCTGCGCCTTTACGCTACGTGATGAATACCCCCATCTCCTCGATGTCGATAACAGCGATCTTCGCGATCGCGTCGAGCTTGCCACCCGCTGGATCTGGAAACAGCTGGCTGCCGGCAGGACGCTACCGCTGCGCCCGCTGCCGCTGAAGGTGGTCTATCACACCCCGTGTCATATGGAAAAGATGGGCTGGTCGCTGTATACCCTCGAGCTGCTGCGGCTGATCCCCGGCCTGCAGCTGGAGGTGCTGGATTCACAGTGCTGCGGCATCGCAGGCACCTACGGGTTTAAAACTGAGAATTACGCGGTATCCCAGGCTATCGGCGCCCCGCTGTTCCGTCAGATTGAGGAGAGCGGGGCCGACCTCGTCGTCACC
This sequence comes from Klebsiella sp. MS 92-3, assembly GCF_000195655.1. Classification (NCBI taxonomy): domain Bacteria; kingdom Pseudomonadati; phylum Pseudomonadota; class Gammaproteobacteria; order Enterobacterales; family Enterobacteriaceae; genus Klebsiella; species Klebsiella sp. MS 92-3. Next base: position 49,028 of record NZ_GL882794.1, on the reverse strand, counting down.
GACTGCGAGACCTGCAAATGGCAGATTGAGATGTCCACCAGCAAACGCTGCGAGCATCCGCTGACGGTGCTGGCGCAGGCGCTCGTCTGAGCCCAGCGCCAGCCTGTGCCGTCAATAGCTCGTTTTCTCTTGCGGCTGGGCGCTGGCAGATTTAAACATCGCCAGCCGGCGGTCCAGCGCCTGGGTATACAGCATGGTATCCACCCCGACGGCGACAAAGTTGGCCCCCCAGGCAAGACATTTTTCCGCCATCGCCGGGTCGACCGCCAGAAATCCGGCCGCTTTCCCCGCCGCGCGAATGCGCCGGATGCTCTGCTCGATCACCCGCTGCACGTCAGGGTGACCGGCATCGTCCGGGTAGCCCAGCGAGGCGGAGAGATCCGCCGGACCGATGAACACCCCGTCAATGCCGTCCACCTCGAGAATAGCGTCCAGGTTCTCCAGCGCGGTTCGGCTCTCGACCTGAATCAGCAGACAAAGTTGGTCATTTGCCTCCGCCATATAATTCTCCACCCTTCCCCAGCGCGCCGCTCTCGCCACGCCGGCGCCAACGCCGCGGCTCCCGATGGGGGGATAACGGGTCGCTGAGACCACCTCCCGAGCCTGCTCGGCGGTATCGACCATCGGCACCAGCAAGGTTCTGGCGCCAATATCCAGCACCTGTTTTATCAGGCTGCGGTTGCCCTCGACCGGGCGAATGACCGGCTGGCTGGCATAGGGGGCAATCGCCTGCAGCTGATGATAAAGGTCCTGAATAGTGTTCGGGGCATGCTCGCCGTCGATCAGCAGCCAGTCGTATCCCGACGTCGCAGCGATCTCCGCCATGTAGGATGAGGTGGAGCTCAGCCACAGGCCGATTTGCGTCTCACCGCGTAATAATCCCCGTTTGAAGGGGTTAGATAACAGTGCGTTCATAGCGATTCCTTTATTCAATGCTGTACGCTGCCGCGCTGGGGTACCGCGCGGGTAAGGCTCAATGAAAAGATAATGACCACCCCGACAATGGCGACGCCGGCCAGGGTTAACAGTCCGGCGGCGCTGCTGGCGAACAACGTTTCGGCCTGCACGCGCACGATCGGCGCCAGAAAACCACCGATGGCGCCAAACAGGTTAACAAAGCCAATCCCTGCGGCCAGCGCCGTGCCGGACAGCAGCTGCGTCGGCATCGTCCAGAAGACCGGCTGCACGGCGATCACCCCGACCGCCGCCACGCACAGCGCGATGATAGCCAGCACCGGCGCCACCAGTCCGGACACTGCAATCCCGACCGCCGCCGCCAGCAGCGTCAGGGCGGCAATATTGCGTCGCTCGCCGGTGCGATCGGAGTAGCGAGGGATAAGCCAGGTGCCAAACAGCGCCGCCACCCACGGGATGGCCGTCACCACCGAGGCAACGAAGCCGACTTTGGTGCCCAGCAGCGCAGCAACCTGGGTGGGCAGGAAGAAAATCAGACCATAGACCGCCACCTGAATGGTCAGATAAATCAGCGCCAGCTGCCAGACCCGCCCGTTACGCAGCGCATCGGACAGGCGCGAGGCAATCTTTTTCTCCTCCTCGCGCGCCAGCTCGCTTATCAGCGCCTGTTTCTCCGCTGCGCTCAGGAAGCGGGCATGCTGCGGCGAATCGTCCAGCCAGAAGAAGGTGAACGCTCCCGCGGCGACGGCGAGCAGGCCTTCAATGACAAACATCCAGAACCAGCCGGGATGGCCCATAAATCCATGCATCTCCAGCAGCGCACCGGATAAAGGCGATCCCAGCGTCAGGGCCAGCGGCGCGCCCATATAAAACAGCCCCATAATGCTGGCGCGGTTTTGCTGGGGAAACCACTGTGAAGTGAGGTAGATCATTCCGGGAAAGAAGCCCGCCTCCGCCGCGCCCAGCAGGGTACGTACCAGCAGGAATTTCGCTTCCGTATCCGCCCACGCCATCGCCGCCGACAGCACGCCCCACAGCAGCGTGGTGCAGCCGATCCATCGCCTGGCGCCAAATGTGCGCATCAGCAGATTGGCCGGCACCCCGAGGAAGGCATAGACCACAAAGAAGATACCGGCCCCCAGCGCGTAGGCCTCATTGCTGAGTCCGGTATCCAGCTGGTAGGTCTCTTTGGCGAAACCGATATTAGAACGGTCAAGAAACGCCAGCACGTACAGCGCCAGCATAAAGGGGATTAAGCGGGCGCGGTTTTTCTTCACCACGCTCTCCAGCAGAGTGTTGCTCATCATAATATCCTCAGGCGCCCCCGC
>NZ_GL882794.1:44434-46656 GCF_000195655.1 Klebsiella sp. MS 92-3 | reverse complement strand
GGGGGGCGGCCCGACGCAATCAGTGTTGATAAGGACGCTTCAGGTTGCAGTCGCGATTGAGCTCGACGCCAAAGCCGGGTTTATCCAGGACCGATTTATGAATGCGCCCTCTCTCCGGCACCGGCTCGCCGAGCAGGATCGGGTCGAACTGCGGGCGCAGCGTGGCGCAGTCCGGACTGGTCATCAGAAACTCACTGAACGGCGTGTTGGTGAAGGTGATCACCGCATGATGTGAGTAAACCGACGAGCCGTGGGGCACTACCAGCTGCCCGCGCGCTTTGGCGATGGCCGCGATCTCCACCAGGGTGGTTAAGCCGCCGCACCAGCCGACGTCGGGCTGCATAATATCGATGCCGGTTTCCGACAGGGTGCGGAAGGACTGCAGCGTGCCGTGGTGCTCGCCGCAGGTCACCATCATCCCGGCCGGCGCCTGGCGCTTCAGCTCGCGATAGCCTTCATACTGCTGCGGCGGCAGGCACTCTTCGATCCACTTGAGGTTATAAGGGGCGCAGGCATGGGCAAGTTTGGTGGCATAGTTAACGTCCTGGCTCATCCAGCAGTCCAGCATTAACCAGAAATCCGGGCCGCATTTTTCGCGCATATCCGCCACCATGGCGACGTCTTTGCGGATCCCGGCGTCGCCATCGTGCGGCCCCCAGTGGGTAGGCATTTTGCCGCCGATAAAGCCCATCTCCTGCGCCAGGTCCGGACGTGCGCCGGTGGCATAGAACTGGATTTCGTCGCGCACCGCCCCACCCAACAGTTTGTAGACCGGCAGGCCAACCACTTTCCCGAACAGGTCCCACAGCGCCAGGTCGACACAGGAGATGGTATTCATCACCAGGCCGCCGGATCCCGCGTAGTAAAGGGTGGCGTTAAGCATCTGGTCATGGATCAGTTTGATATCGCTGACGCATTTGCCTTCGATAAAGCGGTTGAGATGTTTTTCGACGATAAAGCAGCCCATCTCCCCGGCCGTCGACACCGCAAAGCCGGTCTGTCCGTTGTCGGCTTCCACTTCCACAATCAGCGTGCCCAGCACGTTGATGCCAAACGACTGCCGGGACTGCTCATACTGTTTATATTTGCTCATCGGGGTGGCGATATGATCGTCAATCCAGTGGTTAGCCCCCTGGTCATGGTAATCGCCGCCGCCGGCGCCCCGCTCTGCTGTGGCGCCGCCGATGAACCAGGCGCGGACGTGTTTAATTTTCGGTAGGGTCATGATGTTCTCCTTATGATGAGGCGAGTTGTTCGAAGGGGCTTTTCCACCCCAGCAGACGTGAAATATCTTTCGCGCAGGCAATCGCCTTACCAGCCAGGTAATCGCGATTGTCTTCATTGATTTGCAGACGGGTACCCACCACCGAGATGGCGGCGGTCAGGTCGTTATTGGCGTTAAATACCGGGGCAGCCACGCAGCGCACATCCGGATAGTCCTCGCCATTATCAAAGCTCCAGCCCCGGGCGCGGATCCGCCCCAGCTCTTCCCGCAGCTGTTGAGCATCGGTGATGGTCGTTGGCGTGGCCCGCTCCCACTGTAGGTCTTCGATAATCGACGCCTGAACGCTGGCGGGCTGCCAGGCCAGCAAACATTTGCCGATCCCGGAGCGGTAAAGCGACAGGCTCTTACCCTCATGCGAGCGCACGCTGATGGTGGCGGGAGACTCAATTTTCAGAATGTAGTAGGCGTTACCCTGATCGATAATGCCCAAGTGACAAAGCAGGCCGCACTCATCCATCAGCCGGGTGAGGCGCGGCCGCGCCAGCTCGCGCAGGTCCATTTTGCTCAGCGCCTGCCCGGCCAGCTCCACCAGCTTGGTCCACAGGCAGTAGTTATCCTGATTATCCATACTGATGAAGCGCTGCTTTTTCAGCTCGCCCAGCAGCAGATACACCGTGCTTTTCGGGATCCCCAGCTCCGCTATTATCGTCGCCGCGCTGCAGGGGCCGATGCGGCCAATTAAATTGAGGATCTCAATCGCGCGGGTCAGCGCCGGGACTTTCGTTGATTCCAACATACTGGACTCCAATCCTGAATACTGGAATCAGTGTTGCGATTGTCCGGGCGGTAAAGTGTGAGCGACATCGCGGGGCAATCGTTTTCCCGTATACTGGACCGTTCGCAGCAGAAAATTGCGACTTAACGCACAGAATTTTTTCAGAAGAGTACAACAGGTTGGACGACCCCGCCCCCCCCGGGGCCGGGGGGGGGGGGGGGG
>NZ_GL882794.1:13279-44356 GCF_000195655.1 Klebsiella sp. MS 92-3 | reverse complement strand
GGGGGGGGGGGGGGGGGGGGGGGGGGAATGACTTACAGCGAGAGGGAATCCACCACGTTAATCCAGCCATGTTCGCTGGCCAGCGGTTGGCCATTCAGCCAGCGACGCAGCATGTTTAACGCCATCATAGCGCAGACTTCCTGGCGTACCGCCAGGCTGTGGCGGGTGGCGCTAAACTTCACCCGCAGTGCGAAGGTGCCGTCCGGGGTGGCCAGGGCCACGTTAAGATGATCGTTTTCCTGACCGCTCACCGCCAGAGCCAGGCCGGCAAAATGGTTTATGCGCCGCTCGGCCGCCCAGCGGGCCGCCTGCGCCAGCGTCTCCTCCTGCGCCGGAACGACTTCGCTGGCCAGCAGCGGCGCGCCGGCGCGGGACAGCTGGAGCGCCAGCAGGCCGCCGGTAAACTGCTCGCTGAGCGTCAGGCTCAGCTGCCGCTCCTGCAGACAGCGGGCGATCTGCGCGGGTAACCCTTCCGTACCTTCGAAAATCAGGCTGTCGCCAGCCACCTTACGCACCTCCGGCCACAGGGCCAGCATGGCGTCGCGCTGGTTGGCCGGTCCGGTTAGCTTGAGTTCAATGATCGGCATCGACGAGCGGTAACCCATCACCACGCCCGGAGGCAGCGTCAGCGGATTAAGACTTTGCGCCAGCTCGCTCTCCGAGCGGCCAAAGGTGGTCAAACGCAGGCATACCGGCGGGTCCGGCAGCGTAAAGCGCTGGCGCAGGCGCGGTAAAATTTCCTGCTCGACCATCACCTTAAATTCAGAGGGGACCCCGGGAGTGAAAAACATCAGGCAGCGGTTGAGCTGGATGGCAAAGCCACAGGCCGTACCGACCGGGTTGTTGATCATCTCGGCGCTGGCCGGGATTTCCGCCTGCTTACGGTTGCTTTCCGCCATCGGCCTGCCGCGCTCGGCAAAAAAGCGGGTCATGGTTTCCAGCCACTCCGGATGCAAAATAAGCCCTTCGCCTTTCGCAGTGGCGGCGGCCAGCGCGCTCAGGTCGTCGCTGGTTGGGCCGAGGCCGCCGTTGACGATCAGCACATCCGCCTGTTCGCTGCGTTCGCGCAGAATCGCCACCAGCGCATCGAGATCGTCGCCAACGGTATTGCGGCGCGTTAACGGTAAACCCTGATTAAAAAAGAAATCCGCCAGCCATGCCGCATTAGTATCAATAATTTGACCATGCAACACTTCATCGCCGGTGGACAGCATTTCCACATTCAACATTGCTCACTCCTTGCCTGCCAGGTGAGAAATACTATAACGCAAAGCGGGATGCTGACGAGGAGGAAAATCTGGCGCAGCAAGAAGATGCCGCGCCGGAAGAGATTAGAAGCTGGCGCTGGCGCCGATGTATGGGCCGTCGGCGATGGTGTTATCGCGGTTGCCATCTTTGCCCGCCAGGTTCAGGTAACGGTAGCCGGCCTGGATGCTAAGCGGACGCATAATGGTCCAGCTGGCGCCGACGTTGGCTTCCTGGTAGCTATCAATGCCGCTGGAGAGCGAATCCGGAGAGTAGTAATAATCGCCGTACAGGCGGAAGCTGTCGCCGATTTTCCACTGCAGGCCGCCGCCGACCGCGGCCGCATAACCTTCATCGCCCTGTTTCGGATTGGTGTAAATACCTTTACCACCCACGGTCGCGAGGAACGGCCCCAGCGGAATATTGAGTCCCAGGCCTAAACCCGCGGCGTCGCCGTCGTTATCGCTGTGCAGCCAGTTACCCGAAACGGCCAGGCCGGTGGACTCGGTGCCGAAGCCGACGCCAAGGTTGGTGTAATGCTCGCCGGCTTCACCGGTAACGCTAATCGCATGGGCCGCCGAAGAAACCATCATCACGCCCGCCAGCGCCATAAAAATGCTTTTTTTCATTATTTACTCTATCCAGAAAATTAAAATCAAAGAAGTCCCGAAAAAACCTGAAAATTCTACTGCGCACCCATCAGGAATCAATGACCTGGCGAAATGAATTTTCACAAGAGTGTAACCAGTTGCGTATTTTTACGGCATCGAGCGTTGCCAGAACCACGAACAGCCTATTCAACGCCAGTAATATTCATGTTTATTATGATTAACGCTGACACATTGACGAAAACAGAGAGCTGGCGCCGCACGATCGGCGCGGCGCGGGGGGATAAGGGAATAATTAATGCTGCAGCCGGGCCAGACATTCCGGGGCGAGGCCGGTCAGTTTCGCCACCAGCGACAGGTCGAGTCCGTTAGCAAGCATCGCCCGGGCGATACGCTCCGCGGTCTGCTGCTCACCTTGCTCGATACCTTGTTCGATACCTTGCTGTAGACCTTGTTCAAGACCTTGCTTTAATCCTTGCTGATGGCCGCGTTGTTCCAGAAACTGGGCAATATTCATTAGCGTCTCCTTATGCGGCCGCCGGGGAACGTTTTGCGCAAGATGGCGCAAAAAAGCAACCGGATCGGCGGCGTTTCCTGCCTGTAATAAATAGTGCAACAGCGTCTTAAGCTGCCTGCGGCTAGTGTATCCCAGCGCCAGGAGCCTGACCAGTTGCTCATGCAGGTCCATCAAATCCCGCTGGCGAATATGCTTCTGCAGCAGCTCCAGCATCGCCACGCGCCGGTGGCGCATGATTTCATCGTCCGGGGTGCTAGTGATATCAATTAAGGGAAAATCTTCACCATAGACCCGCCGCGCGATGTCCGGATCGGCAAAGCCTGCCAGCCAGCACATCGGGTAAGGCCAGGGAGAAACGCGACCATGATAAAACAGCAGCGGGATCACCAGCGGCAGCTGCGTATGCCCTTTATCCAGATGACGCTGCATCGCGGCTATCGCATAGCGCATCAGGCGAAATGCCATATGGCGGTCCGCCGAGCTTTGGTGCTCTATCAACAGATAGATATAGCCCTCCCCCGCCTGCGTTTGCAGCGAGTAAAGGATATCGGAATGACTCGCCCGCAGTTCGTCGTCGATAAAGCTCCCGGACTCCAGCCGCAGCGTGTTCAGGTTACATAACGCGCGCAGCGGTGCGGGAAGGTGAATGTCCAGAAAATCCCTGGCCGTCGCCCGATGCGACAGCAGGTGTTTAAATACAGCATCGTGGGGGGAATTCGTCGCCCTTTCCATGGCGGTGCTCCATACAATCATTTTCGCTTAACGTAGCACTCAACAAGACCTGAACTGTATTTCGCTTGCAGTTTACCGAGGCGGCTCGCAAACTATTTCACCAGCATACCGCCCCATCCCTCTGCAGGAGAAAACCCATGCGCCACAGGACGATTGTTTGCCCGCTGATCGAGAATAAAGGCCATTATCTGCTTTGCAAAATGGCCGCCGACCGAGGGGTTTTTCCCGGGCAATGGGCCTTATCCGGCGGCGTGGAGCCAGGGGAACGTATTGAAGAGGCGCTGCGGCGGGAAATACGCGAAGAGCTCGGCGAAAAACTCATCCTTACCCATATCGCGCCATGGTGCTTTCGCGACGATACCCGCGTCAAAACCTACCCCGACGGGCATCAGGAAACGATCTACATGATCTATCTCATCTTCAACTGCGTGAGCGCCAATCGCGATGTGACGATCAACGAGGAGTTTGACGATTACGCCTGGGTCAAAGCCGAAGATCTCAAAAACTACGATCTTAATGCCGCCACCCGCGTTACTCTCAGCCTGAAAGGGCTACTTTAGTCCAGCATACCGCGTTCAACCCACCCGGCGTTATGCCGCGGGATAATGCGGGTGGCTACGATACGGTCGCATGCGTCTGCTGCCTGACCCACTCGCACAGCGCCCGGCGCGAAATCTTAATCCCGCCGTTTTTTAACGTTTCCGGCAACCGCAGCCAACGCACCGGCTGCTGAAAACGCGCTAACCGCTCAGCGCTCCATGCCGCCAGCGCGCTCAACTCGCAGCCGTCATCGCATTCCACCACCGCTACCGGGCGCTGGCCGTATTCCGCATCATCCAGCGGCACGATAAACACCTGCTGTACCTGTGGATGGGCGAGTATCACACGCTCGACCTCTTCCGGTTGAATACCTTCTCCACCGCTAAAAAAGAGGTTATCCAGTCGCCCAACAACCGTCAGCCGACCGTTATGCAATGCTCCGCGATCGCGCGTCGCAAACCAGCCTTCATTGTTGGTTAATGACAACAATTGACCATCCCGCCAGTAGCCTGCGGCCATACTCGACGCCCGCAGCCAGATCTCGCCGGCGACAATTTTCACCTCTCGCCCCGGCAGCGCTTCGCCAACATCCGCAGCGCCGTCGGCCTCTTTGGCACACACGGTGGAGGCGAATTCGGTGAGGCCATAGCCGCAGAAGCTGCGTATGCCCTGCTTTCGCGCCCGTTCAGTCAATTCGACCGGGATCGACGCGCCGCCGAGCAGCACCGCCTTGAGGGAAACCGCAGCATCATCATTCAGCAGGCGCCATAGCTGAGTCGGCACCAGCGAAGCATGGGTACAGCCGTGCAGCATCTGCGCCAGCGGCTGTTTGTCACATACCGTAAGTCGCGCGCCGGCCAGCAGCCAGCGCCAGACGATCCCCTGACCGGAGACATGGAACAACGGCAGCGACAGCAGCCAGTCATCTCCTGCGGCAAACGGCATCAGCGCCAGCACGCCAGCCGCGCTGGCCAGATGGGCGCTGGCGCTATGTACCGCCGCTTTCGGCAGGCCGATTGAACCGGAGGTCAACGTCATCGACACCAACCGATCGCCATGCCAGCAAACAGCATGCTCGCCCTCGACCAACTGCAGGGTTAACATCGGTAAATTCCCCGGCAACACATCGCCATTCAGTACCAGCTGATGCTGCATGGTTAACGCGGGTAACAACGCCTGCAGCAACACCGCTGGCAGCTGCGGATTCAGCGGCAGCACCCGCGCCCCGCACTGCAGCAGCGCCAGCCATGCCAGCAGAGTTTCCGGCTGGTTATAGGCCCGGAGCGCCACGCCCTGCCCTTCCATTACGCCCTGCGCGGCAAAACCAGACGCCAGCGCGTCAACCCGCGCGCATAGCTCCCGCCAGGTCAACGGCTGGTTATTCAGACGTAAGGCGAGGGCCTCTCCGCGCCGCTGACGCCAGTGCCGCCAGGGCCAGTCGTTAAAGGTCACAGCAGCGGCTCCAGCGCATCAATGTTGAGCACCGGCAGCGTACTTTCGGGCCACGGCCGTACCAGCTGGGCGCCCATCAGCGACAGCGTATCCAGCCCAGGAATAGTCTGCGGCGTCAGCCAGGCGGCAATCCGGGCCAGCTGGGTTAAGCCGAGACTGGACTCGATCGACGAGCTGATCACTACGCTCAACCCCAGCGCATGCGCCGCGGCGACCTGTTGCTGCACCTTCTGCAAACTGCCGGTTAGCGTCGGTTTGATCACCACCGCGCGCACGCCCGGCTCAGCGACAAAGCGGAAATCCGCCTCGCGCAGGCTTTCATCCCAGGCGATAGCGATCCCTGTCTCGCGGCTAAAGGCCCGAGAATCCTCCCGCGTTTTGCAAGGTTCTTCAAGAAAAGCAATGCGCTGGCGGTACGCCGGATTAACGTATTTGGCGAACTGTTGCGCTTTGAGCGGCGTCCAGGCGCGGTTGGCATCGAGCCGCAGCTGCAGGTCGGGGATCGCCTCCAGCAGCAGATTGACCACCATACCGTCGCGGACCGCCTCCCAGAGGCCAACTTTGACCTTAGCGCCCTTCTCGCCGGGCATCGCCGCCAGTCTGGCGAATAGCTCATCCGGATCGCCGGAGCAGAGCGGCGCCGCGCGATAATCCGCGGCCTGCGGTAGTTCGCCGCCAAGCTCCGCCTGCGCGCAGCTGATGCCAAACGCGACGGAGGGCTGCGTGGGAAGCGGCGGCTCGGCGCCGTCGCGCCAGGCCTGTGCCCACGCTAACAGCGCCATTTGCGCCTCTTCCAGCGTCTCGACACTGAATCCCGGCAGGGGAGAAATTTCGCCCCAGCCTTCGCGTTCCCCCTCCTGCAGGCGGATGAACAGCCCGTCGCGGGTTTTTAACCGCCGCTCGCGCAGCACCACGCCCGCGTCCATCGGTATCTGCCAGCGGTAAACCTGCGAAACGCGCATTATGGATTCCGTTTAAATTTGCTGAAGTCCGGCTGACGTTTCTGGTTGAAGGCGTTGCGTCCTTCCTGCCCCTCTTCCGTCATATAGAACAGCATGGTGGCGTTGCCCGCCAGCTCCTGCAGACCAGCCTGGCCGTCGCAGTCGGCGTTCAGCGCCGCTTTCAGGCAGCGCAAGGCCATCGGGCTGTTCTGCAGCATTTCACGACACCAGCGCACGGTCTCTTTTTCCAGATCCGCCAGCGGTACCACGGTATTCACCAGCCCCATGTCCAGCGCCTGCTGAGCGTCATACTGGCGGCACAGGAACCAGATTTCGCGCGCTTTTTTCTGCCCGACGATCCGCGCCATATAGGAGGCGCCCCAGCCGCCGTCGAAAGAGCCGACTTTTGGCCCGGTCTGGCCGAAGATGGCGTTTTCCGCCGCGATAGTCAGATCGCACATCATATGCAGCACGTGACCGCCGCCGATAGAGTAGCCGGCCACCATCGCGACCACCGGTTTTGGACAGGTGCGGATCTGACGCTGGAAGTCGAGCACGTTAAGATGATGAACGCCGGAGTCGTCCTGATAGCCGCCGTAGTCGCCGCGGACTTTCTGGTCGCCGCCGGCGCAGAAGGCTTTCTCACCTTGACCGGTCAGCACGATGACGCCGATATTGTCGTCATACCGGGCATCCGCCAGCGCCTGGATCATCTCTTTGACGGTCAGCGGGCGGAAGGCGTTGCGCACCTGCGGACGATTAATGGTGATTTTGGCAATCCCGTCAGTCGATTTGTGATAGCGAATATCGGTATAGCCTTCGGAGCAATCGTGCCATTCAACGGGGGCGTAGAGCATTGCTTCATCAAGAGAGATCATAGAATGTCCTTCAGTTAACTTGCCAGAATCTGCGCCAGACAGGCAATCACCGCCGCCGGGTTGTCCCGGTGCGCGTTGTGTCCGGCATGGTGAATAAGATGGAGATCCGCCGCGAGCGTCTGCGCGATGGCGCGAAACTTCGCGTCGCGCTCGCCGCACAGGTAGTGAAAAGGAAAATCGCGCGCCTGCAGAGACGCGCGCAGATCGGCCTGCGAGGCAAGGGAGGTTGCCTGCAGCATCGCCGCCAGCGTCGCGCCGTTGTTCCGGCTGCGTAAGGCGACCAATGACTCACGCTGCGCGGCATTCAGCGAAGCGAAGACCGGCTGCTGATACCAGTCGGCAAAGACCTGCTCAAGCGGCTCGCGGCGAAAACGTTCCGCCCAGGCGCTGTCATTGCTGCGCCGCGCCTGCCGCGCCTCTGCATCCTGCAGGCCCGGATGGCCGCCTTCAACGATCAGCCCGCGCATGCCTACGCGCGGCTGGCTGGCGAAGTTCATTGCCACCCGGCCGCCCAGCGAGTAGCCGATCAGCCAATACTTATGTATGTTGTAACTATTAAGCGTAGACTGCAGCAGAGTATTGACCCCGGCAAAGTCCTGCACCGCGATATCCGCGGAGCCGCCGTGCCCCGGCAGATCGAGGTACAACCGCGGCCAGGCGGGAAAGGCGTCGCCCACTTTCCGCCACTCGTTGCGGTCGCCGGAAAAACCGTGCAGAAACACCAGCCAGGGATAGCCCGGCTGGCCGTTGTCGACAGCAGCGCTGAGGATCACAGGCGACTTACCTGCGCCAGCAGCTGCTGGAGGGTCTGCGCGCCGTCGGTCTCATTGACCGCCAGCTCAATCACCGTCGCCCCTGCCCTGCGCCAGGCGCCGGCCAGCGCCTCATCCAGCGACGGCCAGTCATCAGGGCGATGATAGGCCAGGCCGAACATCGCCGCCGCGTGGCTGAAATCCACGTCCTGCGGCATTAAATAGAACTGACGGCGTTCGTCCTGCGGCGTCGGCAGCATAGAAAAAATCTGCCCGCCGTTGTTATTCACCACGATCAGCACCAGCGGCGCCGACGCCTGGCGCAGCAGGGCCAGCGAGTTGAGATCGTAGAGCGCGGAGAGATCGCCAACGATGGCCAGCGTCGGTCGGGCGCTGGCGCGCTGCACGCCGGCCGCAGTGGCGATCAGGCCATCGATGCCGCTGGCGCCGCGGTTGCTGTAGACCGGATACCCGGCCGGTAGCTGCGCCAGGGCGTCGATCAGGCGCACCACCAGGCTGTTGCCAACAAACAATTGGCCCTGCTCCGGCAGATAGCCCCGAATACGCTGCGCCAGCTGCGCTTCGCCAAAAGGCTCGTTGCTGGCGACTGCAGCCTGCCACGCCTGCCCGGCAAGCTGTGGGATCACCGTCGCCCACGGCTGGCGTTTCTCCGCCGGATGTAATTCGAGCCAGCGCTCAACGCTTGAGAGCAGACGGCGACCGCGGTGCTGCGCCGGGTCGAGGCGACCGGGCAGATTATCCACCAGCCAGTATTCATCCGGCTCGCAGGTCGCCTGCCACTGGAGCACGCGTTTGCCGGTCAGGCTGCTGCCGAGTTGCACGACGATCTGCGCCTGCGCCAGCTCGCTGACCGCTTTGCCGTTGCCCAGCCACAGGTCAGCGCACGGCAGCGGCTGCCCGGTCTGCGACAGGACATCGCCGATCAGCGGCCAGCCGAGGGTCTGCGCCCACTCAGCGACCTTTTTCCCTTCCGCGGCGCTCATTCTGCCCGCCACGACGACGCCGCGTTTTTGTCGCCAGAAGAACCAGTCGCGCTGCTTCTCGCTCTCTAACTGCAGCGCCTGGCGCAGCCAGGGTTTGTCGCTCTGCCACCAGTTGCCGAGCTGCTGCTGCCACTCCACGCCGGTCTCATCCATATCACCATACAGCGGTTCAGCGAACGGACAGTTAATATGCACCCCGCCGGCGTGCAGCGCCCCCAGCGCCTGGTCGATGGTTGAGACCAGCCAGCGGGCAGGAATATCCTGCGAGGGACGCGGCAAAGAAATCGTCTGCGCAGGATGGGAGGCAAACATCCCCGGCTGGCGGATAGCCTGGTTCGCGCCGCAGTCGATCAGCTCCGGCGGACGGTCGGCGGTTAACAGGATCAGCTTTTCACCGGTGAGCCCTGCCTCAATCAGCGCCGGATAGAGGTTTGCGGTGGCGGTCCCGGAGGTGACTATCCCCGCCACCGGCTGCCGGCTGGCCTTCGCCAGTCCGAGCGCCAGGTGGCCGAGGCCGCGTTCGTCGAAATGGGTATGATGGATAAAGGCGCGGTTTTCCGCCGCCGCCAGGGTTAAGGGTGTCGAGCGCGAGCCCGGCGCGATGCAGATATGCTGCACGCCATGGCGCGTTAAAGCTTCCAGGATCACCGCCGCCCAGCGTCGGTTAAATGCGCTTACTGACATGAAATTGTCCGGTATCAAATATTGATGCTAAGTATAGATAAGGCAAAGTGACGTCGTTTTGATATGCATCGTCATTCAAGCTTTATGGACACAGCAGCGAGCGCAGCCCGGCCGCTTTGTTGTCAATCTCCTGCCACTCCTGCTGTGCATCAGAGCCGCTGACGATCCCCGCCCCGGCATACAGCCGCAGGGTGTCGTGGTTCACTTTCGCCGAACGCAGCGCCACGCAAAACTCGCTTTGCGCCAGTGACAGATACCCGGCGGACCCGGCGTACCATTCGCGGGAAAACGGTTCATGACGCTGAATGAACGCCAGCGCCGCCCGGCGCGGCAGGCCGGCCACCGCGGCGGTGGGCTGCAGCTGCAGCTGACAGCGGCTGTCGTCAGGCGCCGCCAGCTCGGTCCAGATGCAGCGTCGGAGATGCTGCACCTTACGCAGCCTCACCACCTGCGGCGGCAGGACGTCCAGCGTCGAGGCCTCACTCTGCAGGCGCTGGCAGATATCCTCTACTACCAGCATGTTTTCCCGCTGGTTTTTGTCGTCTTTCATCAGCCAGTCGGCCAGTTGCTGCGCCTTCGCGTCTTCCTGATGGTTCGCGACGGTCCCCGCCAGCGCTTCGGTGCGCAGCAGCGCGCCGCGCCGGCGCCACAGCCGTTCCGGCGTGGAGCCGAAAAATGCCTGCCGGGCATTGAACGCCATCAGGAAATGAAAACAGTTAAGATTGCTGCGCCGGCTAGCCGCCATGATGCTCACGGCGTCCAGCGGGGCGGCAAACTGCAGGTCGGTTGCCCGCGCCAGCACTACTTTATCCATTTCACCGGCGCTGATCGCCTTAGTCGCCCGCGCAATCATTGCCTGCCATTGAGGATAGTCGGATGAGTGGCGCTCGCTCAGCAACGGCGGTATGGCGCCGGGAGTCGCCTGAGTGGTTGTCAGGCTGGCGAGAAACGCGCGGGCCGTCGCGGCATCCTCACGCAGGGAGATATCACTATGCAGCACCAGCCGCAGCACGGCCCTGCCGCCGCACCGGCGCCACTCCAGACGCGGCAGCGCCAGGCTGCCCTGCTGCGGTTCAAACGCATTCAGGCCGCAGATACGCAGATCCTGCCGGCCGGCCTGGCGTAAAAAGCGGTTCGCCGCGTCGAGCGAGGTAAAGGTTTTTACCGCCCCCAGCGTCGCCAGTTCCTCATCGCCATTGCGCTGCTGCCAGTAAAACTGCGGCCATTGCGCCTGCTGGCCGCACCATAGTAGCGGATCGAAGGCATCATTCAGCGGAAAGGCAACATCGATAATTCGCGTGCCGGGCGAGTCTGGAAATGACTCGCCCAGGCCGTCTTGCAAACGGGCCAGCGCAGTGGAAACAGACAGCACGCAAACCTCCACGGTAGTAAAACCCCACATTATAAGGGGTTCGACGACGGAATAGCAGTACCCATGATGAGGGAGCGGGTTTTATCTTACCCGCTCGCCGGGCCAGAGCTGCGCGTGGACGAGGGTGCAGAGGAGTCAGACAGCGCGCTTTTCTCGCGCCATGCCAATGTGGGGGATGCCATCCTCATCATAGACCTCGGTCACCGGCGTAAAACCGAAGTGGGCGTAAAAGGATTGCAGGTGCGCCTGCGCCCCGAGGTAAATCGCCTTTTGCGGCCAGTGCTGCTGACAGCTGGCCAGCGCCTGCTCCATCAGCTGATAGCCGAGCTTCGCACCACGGGCGGCGGGGCTGACGATGACCCGGCCAATCACCACCGGCGCAAACTCCTCTTCGCTTTTGAGGATCCGCGCGTAGGCCACCAGTTCGCCATCGCGCCAGCCGAGCAGATGGCGATTTTCACCAACCAAATCATCGCCGTCGACATCCTGATAGACGCACTGCTGCTCTACGACAAAGACTTCACTGCGCAATTTCAGCAGCGCATACAGCTGGGGAACGGTGAGTTCACTATGGTGGAGATCCTGCCAGGTCATCATCTGCTGCTCCTTATTGATATACTGATACTTTGCGACTCGCCCTGAGGACACTGGACGATGGAATTAACTTTTTTGGGGACATCCGCCGGGGTGCCGACCCGCACGCGTAATATGACGTCGATAATACTGAATTTGCAACAGCCGACCCGCGCCGAAATGTGGTTGTTTGACTGCGGCGAAGGGACCCAGCATCAGTTTCTTCACACGCCCTACCATCCCGGCAAACTGAATAAGATTTTTATTACCCATCTGCACGGCGACCACCTGTTCGGCCTGCCCGGTCTGCTGTGCAGCCGCTCGATGCAGGGAAACTCTCTGCCCCTCACCCTCTACGGGCCAAAAGGACTCAAAGAGTTTGTTGAGACCGCGCTGCGCCTGAGCGGTTCGTGGACCGACTATCCGCTCACCATCATCGAAGTCGGCCCTGGTCTGGTGTTCGACGAAGAGGGCTATCGGGTCACCGCGTATCCGCTCAGCCATCCGGTGGAGTGCTATGGGTATCGCATTGCGCAGCATGACAAGCCCGGCACCCTCGACGCCGCCCAGCTGATTGCCGATGGCGTGCCTCCCGGGCCGCTGTTCCATCAACTCAAGCGCGGACAGCGCGTCGAGCTGGCAGATGGCCGGGTCATTGACGGCAGCCGCTATCTGGGGCCAGCAACCCCGGGTAAAACGCTGGCCATCTTCGGCGATACCGCCCCCTGCCCGCAGGCGCTGGAGATGGCTCGCGGGGCGGATGTAATGGTCCACGAAACCACCCTTGAGCAGGCGATGGCGGAGAAAGCCAATAGCCGCGGCCACTCTTCCAGTCAGCAGACCGCGGCGCTTGCCAAAGAAGCGGGGGTCGGTACGCTGATCGCCACCCACTTTAGCTCGCGCTACGATGCCGAAGGCTGTCTGCGTATGCTGGCGGAATGCCGGGAGATTTTCCCTAACACGCTGCTGGCGGAAGACTTTATGGTCTACAAGATGGCGTAAAATCCGGGCATAAAAAAACCGCCATCCCGGCGGTTTTTTATTGAGTCAATCAACTTACATCAGCGGCGTCGCCAGCTGCACGATGCTAATCAGCGGCTGCGGCCAGATACCGAGCACCAGCACCAGCAGCGCGGAGATCAGCACCACGATACCGCCGGCGCTGTACTGCCAGTTTGACGGCGCATCGCGATTCAGTTGCTCCGGCGCGCTCAGGTACAGGCTCACTGCCACGCGCAGGTAGTAGTAGAGACCGATCGCCGAGCCGACAACCACCGCGGCAACCAGCCACCACAGATGCGCATGCACACCGACGGCCAGCACGTAGAACTTACCGATAAAGCCGAGGGTCATCGGGATGCCGGCCAGGGAGAGCATCATCACCGTCATCACAGCCGACAGGATCGGACGGTGCCAGAACAGGCCGCGGTAGGAGAACAGCGAGTCAGCATCCGGGCCGCGGTACGGGCTGGACATCAGGCTGACCACGCCGAACGCGCCGAGGCTGCTGAACAGGTAACCGGCCAGGTAGACGCCCACGGCTTCCATCGACATTTCACCGCTCTGCAGGGCAATCAGCGCCACCAGCAGATAGCCGAGATGGGAGATGGAAGAGTAACCGAGCAGGCGCTTAATGTTGGTCTGGCTCAGCGCCATCAGGTTACCGAAGATGATAGAGGCGAAGGCGATCAGGCCCAGCACCACGCGTACCGCTTCGCTGTTGCCCACCGGCATGTACAGGAACAGACGCATCACTACGCCGAAGATAGCGATCTTGCTGGCGGTCGCCAGGAAGGTGGAGACCGGCGCAGGCGCCCCCTGGTAAACGTCCGGCGTCCACAGGTGGAACGGCACCAGCGACAGTTTAAAGCCAAGACCGACAATCATCAGGCCAAGACCCGCCAGCAGCAGCGGCTCGTGCAGCATGTTGTCCGCCAGGCTTTTGCCCAGCGCGAGGAAGGACAGGTTGCCGGAGTTCGCATACACCAGCGCCATACCGAACAGCAGGAAGGACGAAGCTGCCGCGGAGAGGATGGTGTATTTGATGCTCGCTTCCAGCGAACGCTTCTGGCGGAAGGCGTAACCAACCAGGCCGAACAGCGGCAGCGAAATCAGCTCAATACCGAGGAACAGCGCCGCCAGATGATTCGCACCGGCCAGCAGAATGCCGCCCAGGGCGGCGATCAGCACCAGCAGGTAGAACTCTTCTTTGTTGTCCTTGTAACCCTCAAGCCACGGGTAGGCGAAAGTACAGGTCGCGAGGCTCGCCAGCAGCACCAGACCGGTGTAAAGCATGGCGTAGCCGTCAACGCGGATCAGCGGCGTGACGTCCATCGCCCCGTTCTGGCCGACGAACCAGAGCGAGACCAGCGCGGCGTTAAGTCCAAGAACCGACAGCGTGGCATTGAGAAAATGATTGCGTCGCCACGCAATGGAGAGCATCACAACCACCACCGTCAAGCCGACGATCAGCAGCGGTAGCAGTGCGATCAGTTGTTGTGGAGTTATTGTCATGGCGAATTACGGCCTTGTAGTAGAAACAGAATTAACAAACCACTGCTGAATGTTGCTCATCGCAGCATGCGAGGTGTCGAGGATCGGCTGCGGGAAGAAGCCCAACAGCACCAGCAGCACCACCAGCAGCAGGATGATAGACAGTTCACGCAGGGACATCCCCGGCAACTCTTTCGCCGCCACTTCGCTCTTCGCTTTACCGAAGTAAGCGCGATGTAACATCGACAGCGAGTAAACGGACGCGAATACCAGACCAAAGGTGGAGATGACGGTGATCGTCGGCACCACTTTATAGCTGCCGAACAGGATCATAAATTCGCCGACGAAGTTACCGGTGCCCGGCATCCCCAGGGTGGCGACCGCGAAGAACATCGACATCGCCGGCAGCCATTTAATTTTGCTCCACAAGCCGCCCATCTGGCGCATATCGCGGGTGTGCAGACGTTCGTACAGCTGGCCGCACAGAATGAACAGACCCGCCGCGGACAGACCGTGAGCAATCATCTGGATCACCGCTCCCTGATAGGCCAGCTGGCTGCCGGTGTAGATAGCAATCAGCACGAAGCCCATGTGGGACACGGAGGTGTAGGCGATCAGGCGTTTAATATCGGTCTGGGCGAAGGCCATCCACGCGCCGTAGAAGATACCGATCACGCCCAGCCACATGGCGATGGGCGCAAACTCGGCGGAGGCATTCGGGAACAGCGGCAGCGCAAAGCGCAGCAGGCCGTAGGCGGCGGTTTTCAGCAGGATCCCCGCGAGGTCGACAGAGCCGGCGGTCGGCGCCTGGGAGTGAGCGTCCGGCAGCCAGCCGTGCAGCGGCACCACCGGCATTTTCACCGCGAAGGCGATGAAGAAGCCGAGCATCAGCAGGTATTCCACGCCGTGAGACATCGGGGTTTTCAGCAGATCTTCATAGTTGAAGGTCCACACGCCGGTGGCGTTGAAGTGGACGAAGGCCAGCGCCAGAATGGCAATCAGCATCACCAGACCGCTCGCCTGGGTATAGATGAAGAACTTGGTAGCCGCTGTGATACGCGTTTTACCGTCCGAGGCTTTGTGGCCCCACAGCGCGATCAGGAAGTACATCGGCACCAACATCATTTCCCAGAAGAAGAAGAACAGGAACATGTCGATGGCGAGGAACACGCCGATAACGCCGCCCAGGATCCACATCAGGTTGAGGTGGAAGAAGCCCTGGTATTTTTCGATTTCACGCCACGAACAGAGCACCGCCAGCACGCCGAGGAGACCGGTCAGCACCACCATCAGCAGCGACAGGCCGTCGATCGCCAGATGGATGCTAATGCCGAAGCGTGGGATCCACGGCAGCACGAATTCCGACTGCCATTGCGGAATACCCGCGGATTGCGTCAGAGAATAGCCGCCCTGCATCCACAGCTGCAGGCCAAGCACCAGCGTCAGTCCCATGGTAATCAGCGCGATCCAGCGCGGCACTTTCACGCCAAAGCGTTCGGTCTGCCAGCACAGGAAGCCGCCGATAAAGGGAATTAATATTAGCCAGGGTAGTAACATGGCGATTTTTATTCCTTGTTAAAGTCCCGTTCAGGACCGATTTTCAACGAATTCGACTACATTCACGTTTGAGTGCGGTTTGTTGTGTCGGGTGGCGCTTCGCTTACCCGACCTACGGTCTCGTAGGCCCGGTAAGCGAAGCGCCACCGGGCAAAACCGCGCGATCAAATCAACGCAATACCATCAGCAGCGCCAGCACCACCACCGCGCCGATGCTCATTGAAGCCACATACCAGCGCAGATAACCGTTCTCGCTCACCAGCAGGCCTTTGCCTGCGAAGCGGGAAAGGATCGCCGGGATATTCATCAACGAGTTCAGCGGATCGCGTTTCAGCAGCCAGGCAATACCGAGGAATGGTTTTACGAACACCTTGTCGTATAACCAGTCGAAGCCCCAGGCATGGAACCACCAGGTACCGAAGAAGCGGCCAGGCGCACTGTTGGCGATGGAGGTCACCAGCGTGCGTTTGCCCAGCCACAGCCATGCAGCGATCAGAATCCCGGCAATGGCGATGATCCCGGAGGCAATCTCCAGCGTCATCACGCTACCGTGGGCGAGCTCAGTGGTCTGCGGCAGTACGCCTTCCAGCGGCGGCACAATCAGCGCGCCAACGAAGGTGGATAGTACCAGCAGCACAATCAGCGGCAGATGATGGGTAATCCCCTTCCCTGCGTGCGCGTGAATTTGCTCTTTACCGTGGAATACGATGAAAATCATCCGGAAGGTGTACAGCGAGGTCATAAAGGCGCCGACCAGGCCTGCCACCATCAGATTGATATGGCCATTGGCCATCGCGCCTGCCAGAATCTCATCCTTACTGAAGAAGCCTGCGGTGATAAGCGGCAGTGCGGACAGCGCCGCGCCCCCCACCAGGAAGCAGACGTATACCAGCGGAATCGATTTGCGCAGGCCGCCCATCTTGAAGATGTTCTGTTCGTGATGGCAGGCCAGAATGACCGAACCAGACGACAGGAACAGCAGCGCTTTAAAGAACGCGTGAGTCATCAGGTGGAAAATCGCCGCGTCCCATGCCTGCACGCCCAGCGCGAGGAACATGTAGCCAATCTGGCTCATGGTAGAGTAGGCGAGAACGCGTTTGATATCGGTCTGCACCAGCGCGGCGAAGCCCGCCAACACCAGGGTGACCGCCCCGACGATACCGACCAGATGCAGCACTTCCGGCGTCATCAGGAACAGGCCGTGGGTACGGGCGATCAGATAGACGCCCGCGGTGACCATGGTCGCGGCGTGGATCAGCGCAGAGACCGGCGTCGGACCCGCCATCGCATCGGCAAGCCACGTTTGCAGCGGCAGCTGGGCGGATTTACCGACCGCGCCGCCAAGCAGCATCAGCGTCGCCCACTGCAGCGTGGTGCTGCCGTTAGCGAAGTGCTGCGGCGCCAGCTCCACCATTTCGCGGAAGTTCAGGGTACCCAGTTCGTTATAAAGAATGAACAGCGCGAAGGCGAGGAACACGTCGCCGACGCGGGTCACCACAAACGCTTTCATCGCTGCGGCGCCGTTCTTCGGATCGGTGTAGTAGAAACCGATCAGCAGGTAAGAACAGAGGCCCACGCCTTCCCAACCGAGGTACATCAGCAGCAGGTTATCGGCCAGTACCAGAACCACCATGCTGGCGATAAACAGGTTGGTATAGGCGAAGAAGCGGGAATATCCCTCTTCACCGCGCATGTACCAGGAGGCGAACATGTGGATCAGGAAGCCGACGCCGGTAACTACGGAGAGCATGGTCAGCGACAGGCCGTCCAACACCAGGTTGAAGCCGATGTTGAAATCACCGACCGACATCCAGGTCCACAGCGGCACGCTGACCGCCTGTTTGCCGTTAGCGAAAAAGTCGACGCCAACGTACGCGGTGACCAGCGCCGCCAGGCCTACCGAGCCCATGCCAACGGCGGCGGAAAGATTTTCCGACCAGCGCCCGCGGGAGAAGGCCAGCAGCACAAAGCCAATCAATGGCAAAAGAATGGTTAAGGCAAGCATGTTCATCCACGCAACTCACTTACTGAATCGATGTTCAGGTTCTGGCGGCGACGATGGAGCTGCAGCAGCAGCGCCAGGCCGATACTCGCTTCCGCAGCCGCGAGGCTGATGGCGAGGATATACATTATCTGACCATCTGCCTGACCCCAGTAGCTACCCGCCACCACAAAGGCCAGCGCGGCGGCGTTAATCATGATTTCCAGGCTAATCAACATAAACAGCAGATTGCGGCGGATCACCAGCCCCGTCAGACCAAGCACAAACAGGATGGCCGCGAGGATCAGTCCATGTGTTAAGGGGATCATGCGTGTTCCTCCGTTTTTCGTTTGTCGCTGTCGTTCAGACGGTTGCTCAGCACCTCGCCGGCGCGCTCTTCGCGGCCAATGTGGAAGGCAACCACCAGGCCCGCCAGCAGCAGCATGGAGGCCAGCTCCACCGCCAGGACGTACGGCCCAAACAGCGCAATGCCCACTTCTTTGGCGTTAATCGCCGCACCGTCGATACCCTGGTCGTTAATGCCCAGGATGGCGTAAACGATAACCACCAGCAGCACCGCGGAGAGGATGGCCGGGCCAATCCAGATCCCCGGCTGCAGCCACTTGCGCTCCTGTTCGATCTCGGTGCCGCCCAGGTTGAGCATCATCACCACGAAGACGAACAGCACCATAATGGCCCCGGCGTAGACGATGATTTCCAGCGCTCCGGCGAAGTACGCGCCCAGCGAGAAGAACACCCCGGCAATCGCCAGCAGCGAAATAATCAGGTACAGCAGCGCATGCACCGGATTGGTGTGGGTGACGACCCGCAAGGTTGCGAGGATGGCTATCAGGCCACAGATATAAAAAGCGAATTCCATTGCCCCTCTCCTTACGGTAACAGGCTCTTGACGTCGATTGGCTTAGCTTCATTTTCCGCTTCGCCCTTATCTTTGCCGTCGATTGCCATACCCGCCATCCGGTAGAAGTTATATTCCGGGTATTTGCCCGGACCGGAAATCAGCAGATCCTCTTTTTCGTACACCAGATCCTGACGCTTGTATTCACCCAGCTCGAAGTCCGGGGTCAACTGGATCGCCGTGGTCGGGCACGCTTCTTCGCACAGGCCGCAGAAGATGCAACGTGAGAAGTTGATGCGGAAGAACTCCGGATACCAGCGGCCGTCTACCGTCTCTGCTTTCTGCAGCGAGATACAGCCCACCGGGCAGGCTACCGCACACAGGTTACAGGCGACGCAGCGCTCTGCACCGTCCGGATCGCGGGTCAGCACGATGCGGCCGCGATAGCGCGGCGGCAGGTAGACCGGCTCTTCCGGATACATCCGGGTTTCACGTTTGGCGAAGGCATGCAGGCCAATCATCCAGATACTACGGACCTGGGTGCCGAACCCCACCAATAATTCTTTTAAGGTCATGTTCAATTCACCCCTTATTGCGCCTGCCAGAGAATGACAGCCGCCGTTACCAACAAGTTGACCAGCGTTAACGGCAGGCATACCTTCCAGCCAAAGGACATTACCTGGTCATAGCGCGGACGCGGTAATGATGCGCGGATCAAAATGAACATCATCATGAAGAACGCGGTTTTCAGCGCGAACCAGATGAAAGGAGGTAACCACGGGCCATTCCAGCCGCCGAAGAACAGCGTGACGATCAGCGCTGAAACGGTGACGATACCGATGTATTCCCCGACGAAGAACAGACCGAATTTCATGCCGGAATATTCAATGTGGTAACCATCGGCCAGTTCCTGCTCCGCTTCCGGCTGGTCGAACGGGTGACGGTGACACACCGCCACGCCGGCGATGGCGAAAGTCACGAAGCCGAAGAACTGCGGGATAACGTTCCACAGATGCGCCTGGTTGTTGACGATATCGGTCATATTGAATGACCCCGCCTGCGCCACCACGCCCATCAGGGAGAGACCGAGAAACACTTCGTAGCTCAGGGTCTGCGCGGAAGCACGCATCGCCCCCAGCAGCGAGTATTTGTTATTGCTCGACCAACCGGCGAACAGCACCGCGTAGACCGCCAGGCCTGCCATCATCAGGAAGAAGAGGATGCCGATGTTCAGGTCGGCCACCACCCACGTCGGGCTAACCGGCACGATAGCGAAGGCCAGCAGCAGCGAGGTAAAGGCGATAACCGGCGCCAGAGTAAAGATCACGCGATCGGAGAAGCGCGGGATCCAGTCCTCTTTAAAGAACATCTTGATCATGTCGGCGACCAGCTGCAGCGAACCGCCCCAGCCGACGCGGTTAGGTCCGTAGCGGTTCTGGAACAAGCCGAGCAGACGACGCTCGCCGAAGCTCATGAACGCGCCGCAGGTGACAACCACCAGCAGAATGACCACGGCCTTCAGGATGCTTAACAGAATGTCGATAAGATCCGGCGTTAACCAGCTCATGCTTTCG
The DNA here is from genome assembly GCF_000195655.1 of Klebsiella sp. MS 92-3. NCBI lineage: Bacteria > Pseudomonadati > Pseudomonadota > Gammaproteobacteria > Enterobacterales > Enterobacteriaceae > Klebsiella > Klebsiella sp. MS 92-3. Next base: position 24,594 of record NZ_GL882794.1, on the reverse strand, counting down.
CCTCCTGCAGTGAATCAATACGCGATCCGGTCAGCACCGGCGCAATGCCCGGCATGCCCATCGGTAAGCCAACCTGTCCCGCGGTCAGGCCTTCAGAGATAACCAGCGGCAGACGCAGGGTCTGGCCTTCCACGCTAAAGGAGAGCATTGCCCCTGGGTTGACGCCAAGCTTCGCGGCATCCGCCGGGTTCAGCTTGATGTACGGCTCAGGCATCCGGCTCTGGAACACCGGCGCGCGCTGAGACAGCTCATCGCTGCCGAACAGATGGTAGTACGGCGCAATTCGCCATTTGCCCTCTTCCGCCTGGAAGCTGGCCGGCACCGCCGTGAAGTACTCCAGTCCGCTGGCGGACGCTTCAAACAGACGAACGCCCGGATCGCCGTGGCGCAGTTTCCCGCCCACTTCATCCTGGAACTTGTTCCATGCCTGCGGGGAGTTCCAGCCCGGCGCCCAGGCGAACGGGATCTGCGAACGCGGGGCGGACGGCTGGTTGTTCCCTTCCATGGAGAAGGCGAACATCGTGTCTTTATCCTGCGGCTGACGCGGCTCGTGCACGCTGATGTTAGCGCGCATCGCCGTGCGGCCGCTGTAGCGGTGCGGTTCACGCGCCAGCTTCTGGCCGCGAATGCGGAAGGTCGCATCCGGCGCGGCGTCTTTAATGCCCGCCAGCTGCGGCAGCGCGGCAATCGCCGCATCAATGACGTGGTCCAGCTGAGTCCAGTCAACCTGACGGTTGTTGACGGTGCTGTGCAGCGAATGCAGCCAGCGCCAGCTTTCCAGCATTACGGTTTTCGCGTCGTAGTAAGCCGGATCGTAAACCTGGAAGAAACGCTGGGCGCGGCCTTCGTTGTTCACCACGGTACCGTCGCTTTCCGCAAAGCTTGCCGCGGAGAGCACCAGGTGCGCTTTGTCCATAATCGCGGTGCGCTGATGATCCACCACCATCACCAGCGGCGCTTTCGCCAGCGCAGCGTCAACGCGCGCGGCGGAGGCATGACGGTGAAGGTCGTTTTCCAGCACGATAACCGCGTCTGCGGCGCCGCTTTCCAGTTCGTCCAGCGCCTCTTCAAGCGAGCCGCCGCCGATCATGCCCAGTCCGACGCTGTTAACCGCCCGGGCGACCATGGTCACCCCGACATCGGCGCCGCGGCCTTTCAGAGCTTTCGCCACGTTAGCGGCGGCCTGGATGATCTCCATGCTGCCGGCGTTGGTCCCGGAGATGATCAGCGGTTTTTTCGCCCCGGCCAGCGCCTGAACGATAACGTCGACTTTACCCTGCAGGTCCTGGCTCAGGCCGTCAACCGCCGGCGCGCTGTCGTCCAGCGCATGGGCAATAGCAAAGCCGAGACGCGCCTGATCTTCTACCGGCGCGCGGTAGGTCCACGCCGCGATGTCATCCAGGCGGGTGTCATCGACGTTGGTGACGAATAGCGGGTGCTTGGCGCGCTGGCCGATGTTGAGGATCGCGGCGATCTGCCAGTCGGCCACTTTCTGCGCCGCCGCCATTTCGCGTGCTTTCCCTTTCACTGCCTGGCGTACCGCCAGGGCCACGCGCGCGCCGGTCTGGGTAATGTCTTCGCCCAGCACCAGTACCGCATCGTAGGATTCGATATCGCGCAGGCTTGGCGTGTGGATCCCGCCCTCGCGCAGCACTTTCAGCATCATCTGCAGGCGCGCTTGTTCGCCTTTGGCGATGCCGGTATAGAAGTTGTCGGCGCCCACCAGCTCGCGCAGCGCGAAGTTGCTTTCAATGCTGGCGCGCGGGGAGCCGATGCCGATCACTTTCTTCGACTGGCGCAGGATATCCGCCGCCCCCTGCATCGCCTGCTCGGCGTTAAGGGTGATCAGATCGTCGCCGCGGCGCTGTACCGGCTGACGCGGACGGTCTTTCAGGTTCACGTAGCCATAGCCGAAACGACCGCGGTCGCAGAGGAAGTAGCGGTTCACGGTACCGTTATAGCGGTTTTCGATACGACGCAACTCGCCATAGCGTTCGCCCGGGCTGATGTTACAGCCGATGGAACACTGCTGGCAGATGCTCGGCGCAAACTGCATGTCCCACTTACGGTTATAGCGCTCGGAGTGGGTTTTGTCGGTGAAGACGCCGGTTGGGCAGACTTCCACCAGGTTGCCGGAGAACTCGCTCTCCAGGGTGCCATCTTCCGGGCGGCCGAAGTAGACGTTGTCGTGCGCGCCATAGACGCCCAGATCGGTGCCGTCGGCATAATCTTTGTAGTAGCGCACGCAGCGGTAGCAGGCGATGCAGCGGTTCATTTCGTGCGAAATAAACGGCCCCAGATCCTGATTGCGGTGGGTACGCTTGGTGAAACGATAGCGGCGGAAGCTATGACCGGTCATCACCGTCATATCCTGCAGGTGGCAGTTGCCGCCCTCTTCGCAGACCGGGCAGTCGTGCGGGTGGTTAGTCATCAACCACTCCACCACGCTTTCGCGGAACTGCTTCGCTTCGCTGTCGTCGATAGAAATAAAGGTGCCGTCGGATGCCGGAGTCATACAGGACATCACCAGGCGACCACGCGTGTCTTCCGCGTTCTGATATTGCTTCACCGCACACTGGCGGCAAGCACCGACGCTCCCTAGCGCCGGGTGCCAGCAAAAGTAGGGAATATCAAGACCAAGAGAGAGACAAGCCTCTAGCAGGTTGTCCGCCCCGTTGACCTCGTATTCTTTGCCGTCTACATGAATCGTAGCCATTTGCGTGCTTCCAAAAATAAAAAACCTTTAGATTACCAGCGCGTCTTAAGCAGGTTCGGCTGAATCCCGTTGATTGCATGGGTATTGCTGAACTGCTGCTTAATGCCAGCCTCGAATTCTTCGCGGAAATATTTAATCGCGCTCTGTAGCGGCTCGACCGCGCCCGGCGCGTGCGCGCAGAAGGTTTTACCCGGGCCCAGGAATCGACACAGTTGCTCAAGGGTTTCGATATCGCCAGGCTGGCCTTCGCCGCGCTCCAGGGCGCGCAGGATCTTCACGCTCCACGGCAGACCATCGCGGCACGGCGTACACCAGCCGCAGGACTCGCGGGCAAAGAACTCTTCAAGGTTGCGCACCAGCGAGACCATGTTGATCTCGTGGTCAACGGCCATCGCCAGCGAGGTGCCCAGACGGCTGCCCGCTTTACCAATGCTTTCGAATTCCATCGGCAGATCGAGGTGCGCTTCGGTGAGGAAGTCGGTCCCTGCTCCGCCCGGTTGCCAGGCTTTAAACTTCAGGCCATCGCGCATACCGCCGGCGTAATCTTCGAGGATCTCGCGGGCAGTGGTGCCGAACGGCAGCTCCCAGACGCCCGGATTCTTCACCCGGCCGGAGAAGCCCATCAGCTTGGTGCCAGCATCTTTGCTGGTGGAAATGTTCTGGTACCACTCGACGCCGTTGGCGAGGATCGCTGGCACGTTGCACAGGGTTTCTACGTTGTTGACGCAGGTCGGCTTGCCCCAGACGCCGGAGCTCGCCGGGAACGGCGGCTTGGATCGCGGGTTGGCGCGGCGGCCTTCCAGAGAGTTGATCAGCGCCGTCTCTTCGCCGCAGATATAGCGCCCTGCCCCGGTGTGCACGAACAGCTCGAAGTCAAACCCGGTGCCGAGGATGTTTTTCCCCAACAGACCCGCTTCGGTGGCTTCAGCAATCGCGCGACGCAGATGCTGGGCCGCTTCAATATATTCCCCGCGCAGGAAGATGTAGCCGCGGTACGCTTTCAGCGCAAACGCGGAGATCAGCATGCCTTCCACCAGCAGGTGCGGCAGCTGCTCCATCAGCAGGCGGTCTTTATAGGTGCCCGGCTCCATTTCATCGGCGTTACACAGCAGGTAACGGATGTTCATGGATTCGTCTTTCGGCATCAGGCTCCACTTCAGACCAGTGGAGAAGCCCGCGCCGCCGCGCCCTTTCAGGCCAGCGTCTTTTACCGCCGTGACAATCTCATCCGGGGCCATCCCGGTCAGGGCTTTACGCGCCCCTTCATAGCCATTTTTACTGCGATACTCGTCCAGCCACACCGGCTGCTTGTCGTCGCGCAGGCGCCAGGTGAGCGGATGCGTTTCCGCAGTACGAATTACGGTTTTCATTTGTACTGCTCCAGCAGGTCAGGAATTGCCTCCGGCGTCAGATGGCTGTGAGTATCCTCATCAATCATCATGGTCGGTCCCTTGTCGCAGTTACCCAGGCAGCAGGTCGGCAGCAGGGTAAAGCGGCCATCAAAGGTGGTCTGCCCCGGCTTGATATTCAGTTTCTTCTCAATGGCGGCCTGAATACCCTGATAGCCGGTGATGTGGCATACCACGCTGTCGCAGTAGCGGATCACGTGACGGCCAACCGGCTGGCGGAAAATCTGGCTGTAGAACGTCGCCACGCCTTCCACGTCGCTGGCCGGGATCCCCAGCACATCGGCGATGGCGTAGATCGCGCCATCCGGCACCCAGCCGCGCTGTTTCTGAACGATTTTCAGCGCTTCGATGGACGCCGCACGCGGGTCTTCGTAGTGGTGCTTCTCGTGCTCAATAGCCTCACGCTCTGCCGCACTCAGCTCAAAAGCCTCGGTTTGTGGTTGTTGATTCTCGTGCATAATTAGCGGTCCACGTCTGACATAACAAAATCGATACTACCCAGATAGACGATCAGGTCGGATACCAGGCTGCCGCGGATCGCCGACGGGATCTGCTGCAGGTGCGCAAAGCTCGGCGTACGCACGCGGGTACGGTAGCTCATGGTGCTGCCGTCGCTGGTCAGGTAGTAACTGTTGATCCCTTTGGTCGCCTCAATCATCTGGAAAGATTCGTTGGCCGGCATCACCGGGCCCCACGATACCTGCAGGAAGTGGGTGATCAGGGTTTCGATATGCTGCAGCGTGCGCTCTTTCGGCGGCGGCGTGGTCAGCGGGTGATCCGCTTTGAACGGGCCTTCCGGCATGTTATCGAGGCACTGCTGAAGAATGCGCAGACTCTGGCGCAGCTCTTCTACTTTCAGCATCACGCGGGTGTAGCAGTCTGAGACGCCCCCCCCGGTCGGGACTTCGAAGTCGAAGTTTTCATAGCCAGAGTAAGGACGCCATTTACGCACGTCGAAGTCGATACCGGTGGCGCGCAGGCCTGCGCCGGTGGTGCCCCACTCCAGCGCCTCTTTGGCGGTATAGGCTGCCACGCCGACGGAACGGCCTTTCAGAATGGTGTTGCGCAGGGCGGCCTTCTCATAGGAGTCCAGACGCTTCGGCATCCACTCGAGGAACTCACGCAGCAGGCGATCCCAGCCACGCGGCAGATCGTGCGCGACGCCGCCGATGCGGAACCACGCCGGGTGCATACGGAATCCGGTAATCGCTTCCACCAGATCGTAAATTTTCTGCCGATCGGTAAAGGCGAAGAAGACCGGCGTCATCGCGCCGACGTCCTGAATAAAGGTCGAGATATACAGCAGGTGGCTGTTGATGCGGAACAGCTCGGAGAGCATCACGCGGATCACGTTCACGCGATCCGGTACGGTGATCCCAGCCAGTTTTTCCACCGCCAGCACGTACGGCATCTCGTTGACGCAGCCGCCGAGATATTCAATACGGTCGGTATACGGGATGTAGCTGTGCCAGGACTGACGCTCGCCCATCTTCTCGGCGCCGCGGTGGTGATAACCGATATCCGGTACGCAGTCGACGATCTCTTCGCCGTCCAGTTGCAGAATAATGCGGAACGCACCATGCGCCGATGGGTGGTTCGGACCGAGGTTGAGGAACATGAAGTCCTCGTTGTCGGTGCCGCGCTTCATGCCCCACTCTTCCGGTTTAAAGGTCAGCGCCTCCATCTCCAGATCCTGTTTGGCTTTGGTCAGCTCAAACGGGTCGAACTCGGTGGCACGCGCCGGATAATCTTTACGCAGCGGGTGACCTTCCCAGGTCGGCGGCATCATGATGCGACGCAGGTTCGGGTGACCATCGAAGGTAATGCCAAACATTTCCCAGGTTTCACGCTCATACCAGTTGGCGTTGGGGAACAGTTTGGTGAAGGTCGGCAGATGCAGATCGTTTTCCGACAGCGCCACCTTGAGCATGATGTCGCGGTTGCGATCGATGGAGATCAGGTGATAGAAAACGGAAAAATCCGCGGCGGGCAGGCCATCGCGGTGCGTGCGCAGACGTTCGTCCATGCCGTGCAGGTCAAACAGCATCACGTAAGGCTTCGGCAATTTCTTCAGGAAATCACCCACCTCCAGCAGCTGTTCACGCTTCACCCATACCACCGGTACGCCGGTACGGGTTGGCTGAACGGTAAAGGCATCCGGCCCAAAGCGGTTGCGCAGTTCGCCAATCACCGGGTCATCAAGGTGATCGCGGGTTTGCCAGGCTGGTGCGGCGTCATGCGCGGTTAAATCGGTCATATTGTTCACCATTGCAAAAGGTCCGTGGTGACTGCCGGCGAGACTTCGCGCTGTTGTAGATTGATTTGCGAAGTGGTTCTCCCGCCCGCAGGCGCAAATTAAATCTCGTCCGGCGTCCGCAGATTGGTCACTGCAATACGTTCGCCGCGTTTACGCTCGCGTTCCGACTGCATATTGGCGCGATAAACGCCCTGATCGCCAACCACCCATGAGAGCGGGCGACGTTCTTTACCAATGGACTCCTGCAGCAGCATCAGCGCCTGCATATAGGCCTCCGGACGCGGCGGGCAGCCCGGGATGTACACATCGACCGGAATGAATTTATCCACGCCCTGGACGACGGAATAGATGTCGTACATCCCGCCTGAGTTGGCGCAGGCGCCCATGGAGATCACCCACTTCGGCTCCAGCATCTGATCGTAGAGACGCTGAATAACCGGCGCCATTTTGGTAAAGCAGGTTCCCGCGACCACCATCAGGTCCGCCTGACGCGGAGAGGCGCGCAGAACTTCTGCCCCAAAACGCGCAACGTCATGCACCGCAGTGAATGACGTCACCATTTCCACATAACAGCAAGAAAGGCCGAAGTTGTACGGCCAAATTGAGTTCTTACGGCCCCAGTTCACCATGTCATGCAGCGCGTGTTCGAGTTTCCCCATATACACGCTTTTATTGACTTCCTGCTCCAGAGGATCGGTAACGATCTCCTGTTTCTGCAGGGGGTAACGGTCGTTCTCACCGTTAGGATCTATGCGGGTGAGCGTATAATCCATCTTATTGCCTCGCTTTTACTGCATATGACGGTTAGTGGGACTGTCTGTTTCCGGGTTAACCAGCGTGCGACGGGAACGCGCAGGCGTCCAGTCCAGTGCGCCGATGCGAACGAGATAAACCAGACCAGCCAGTAGCACTAAAATGAAAATTGCGGCTTCCACAAAGCCGACCCAGCCGCTCTCGCGGATAGAGGTCGACCATGCGTAGAGATACAGGGCTTCCACGTCGAAGATAACGAAGAACATGGCAACCAGATAAAACTTCGCAGAAAGACGTAAGCGGGCCGAACCGACGGAGTCGATCCCCGATTCAAACGGCGTGTTTTTACTACGCGCGCGCGCGCGACCGCCAAGGTACCAGCCGCCGACGAGCATGAGGCAGCACAGGCCGATAGCGATGATGAGAAATATAGCGAATGCCCAATGATGAGCGATGACTTCAGTGGATGTTGACATACGCATTGCTTAACCAAAAAAGTGTAGCGCCAAAACCCTCTGCTCTTACTGGCAGATGAACGCCACAGCGTTTCACGGGAGGAATAAAAAATAACCGTGCAAAAAAGCGTCCCTGGTCGATGTGAGAAGCCCAGATGCCGTGGCTTTTTACCCCTTTCTTTAACCTTTTGTCAACTTTAACAAAAGTTTTCATAACATTAATTTACATTGGAATCTTTTCATTAACATTAAATGCCCTTTTCTGCGAAATAACCTTGCATACTGTTCGGTTTTAGTGTTGTTGAATCGTGTCCGTTTCCGTCGTAAATCAAAAATCCCTTCTATTTTGACAGGATTTAGCCTCGATTCCTCCCCCCAAAGAGGGGTATTTTCTTGATCTGCGACACGGTTTTGTTAATTACCACAGGAAATCGGCAACAATCCATCCGGTTTTTTAACATTAGCAGGAAGTGTTGAAAGTGCAGGGAAAAGTCGACAAGCTGAGCGCCTTGTCACGCCAATACGCTGATTTTTCTGCAAAGAAATACAAAAAAGATTCAAAACATCAATAAGAGTGCAAAAAAAAGAGCCGCCAGGCGGGAAACCAACTCCTGAGGCTCTTTTTGGGCACTTACATTCTGTTACCAGTTTTTGTGATCTTTGTTAGCAAGAATACCTTTACAAAACCAAGGTATTCCCTCCCTCTTCCGGAGTAAGTGCTGTACCCGTTTCCCAGGGATGGATCTCCTGGCTCAGAGACTGAAAAATCGCCTGCGGCAGTTCGCTCACCGTCCGCGGATTGCAGCTGACGACGTACCGGGTGTCCGGCAACGCCGGTAACCCCTCACTGATGCCAGCCACGCGTAGATCCGGGCTCATCATTTCGACCGGGCGCGCCGTCACGCCCAGCCCGGCCTTCACCGCCGCTTTCACGCCCGATAGCGAGGAAGCTCCGTGGGCCAGATGCCAACTGACGCGAGCAGTTTCCAGCGCGGCGATAATATCCTGGCGGAATGGACTTGGCTCTTCGAGCAGGATCAGGGGGATAGATTCCCCCTTCGCCAGCACATATTCCGCTGCACAATACCAGAGAGTAGGTGATGTTCTCAGGGTGAAAGAGGTAAAGCCGGGAGGCTGATGGGTGGTCAACGCCAGATCGACCAGCCCCTCGGCCAGCATCTCCATGATGGCGGCATGGGGGTGAACTTTGATCTCCAACGTCATTCTGGGATAGAAACAGCCGATGCGGTTTAACAAAAACGGCAGGATGGTGTCAGCCGTTTCTTCTGACGCACCGATGCTCAGAGCCCCCTGCAGGCTGCCATACATCAGCGACATACAGGCTTCATCGTTAAAACGGAGAATTTTGCGGGCATAGCCCAGCAGCTGGATCCCCTGCTCGGTCAGCAGCTTATTGCGGCCGTGGCGGGCGAAAAGCTCTTTGCCCACCAGCTGTTCCAGGCGTTGCATTTGCTGACTGACCGCGGACTGAGTACGACACACTGCGGCGGCGGCGGCGGCAAAAGTGTTCAAATCAGCGACCGCGACAAAGGTACGCAGCAGATCGAGATCGAGGTTGAGTATGGGACGTGTTGTATTAATCATCTTTCTTCACTTACAGGTGGCTAACGCTGACCTGCCTTGTTGATGCTTTACGCCAGGTTTCCGGCTATTCCCTGAGCCTCGTGCTCACCGTCTGACGGCGGATAAACAACTGGACGAACGTTATTACATGCCAAAGTACTCGTCTGGGCAAATGCGCAGAACTGCGGAGTAATATATTGTTCGTATTTCTCATTATTATTTATTACCACGACCAGCCAGGCGCCATACGTCGCCGCGGGAACCCGGTCAGTGATGCTGAGAAAATCGCTCTTCTGGCGTAACTTTCCGGCAGAAAAGGAACAATAAAATCCTGTAATAACAATATATTAAATCTCAATGCAACCGCAGTTCTTGGCGGTTAACACGGATATTAACGGTGATATTCTAACCTATCCCCCTCCTTTTTATAAGCCTTAATAAGGATTAACTGAGACAATTTTAAATTTTTTCAACATTTTATATTAATTAACAAACCTCAGATTATTACCCGCTAAAAATAATAATAATGTGGTCGCACGCTGTTTTTTATTAAAATTATTTAACATCAAAATTACAAGCCAATCGCGCTTGTATGCAGGATAGCGTTTTTTAGCGACTCCCCCTTCTCCCTCCCCATATTACCGGGAAAACAAACGAGATAAATGATGGCAAAATCGCTATTAAATCTATATTTAAGACCAAAAAATCGACATAAAAAGGCATAAGCTACAGACCAAATCCGCAATCGGTAGATAAATCAATTGCACTTAAAATCCGGCGTTAGCAAAATCTTCTCCTGCAAAGCCTTCAAAACAGCGGGGAGGGGGAGTACATTGTTCCGTGCTGACTTCCACGGCAGGGAGTGGCGATAACAGCTAAAAGGTCAAGATTCATGTCCCCCATCGAAAAATCCAGCAAGTTAGAGAACGTCTGTTATGACATCCGCGGCCCGGTTCTGAAAGAAGCCAAACGTCTTGAAGAAGAAGGCAATAAGGTTCTGAAACTGAACATCGGCAACCCGGCGCCATTCGGCTTCGAGGCCCCTGACGAGATCCTCGTCGACGTCATCCGCAATTTGCCTACCGCCCAGGGTTACTGCGATTCGAAAGGATTGTACTCGGCGCGTAAAGCTATCATGCAGCATTACCAGGCCCGGGGTATGCGCGATGTCACGGTGGAAGACATCTATATCGGCAACGGCGTGTCCGAGCTGATTGTGCAGGCGATGCAGGCGCTGTTAAACAGCGGCGATGAGATGCTGGTTCCCGCCCCGGACTACCCGCTGTGGACGGCGGCGGTGTCGCTTTCCAGCGGCAAAGCGGTGCACTATCTGTGTGACGAATCCTCTGACTGGTTCCCGGATCTGGACGACATCCGCGCAAAAATCACACCGCGCACCCGCGGGATCGTGATCATTAACCCTAACAACCCCACCGGCGCGGTCTATTCCAAAGAATTGCTGCAGGAGATCGTGGAGATCGCTCGTCAGCATAATCTGATCATTTTCGCCGATGAAATTTACGACAAGATCCTCTACGACGAAGCCCAGCATCACTCTATTGCCGCCCTGGCGCCGGACCTGCTGACGGTGACCTTTAACGGATTGTCGAAAACCTACCGCGTTGCCGGCTTCCGTCAGGGCTGGATGGTGTTGAATGGCCCGAAAAAACACGCGAAGGGCTATATCGAAGGGCTGGAGATGCTGGCTTCAATGCGTCTTTGCGCCAACGTGCCGGCCCAGCATGCTATCCAGACGGCGCTGGGCGGCTATCAGAGCATCAGCGAATTCATCATCCCCGGCGGACGCCTGTATGAACAACGCAACCGCGCCTGGGAGCTTATCAACGATATTCCGGGCGTCTCCTGCGTGAAGCCAAAAGGCGCGCTGTATATGTTCCCGAAAATCGATGCCAAACGCTTCAATATTCATGACGACCAGAAAATGGTGCTCGACTTCCTGCTGCAGGAGAAAGTCCTGCTGGTGCAGGGCACCGCCTTTAACTGGCCGTGGCCGGATCACGTACGCATCGTGACCCTGCCGCGCGAAGACGACCTGGAGATGGCTATCTCCCGCTTTGGCCGCTTCCTCTCCGGCTACCATCAGCTTTAATCGCGCCCCCCCCCCCCCCCCCCCCCCCCCC